>JAOZOG010000043.1 GCA_029933395.1 Sulfurovaceae bacterium
CTAACACTCCGGCTTATCCACCCAGATCGTCCGCGTGATCGTCTCTCCGCTGCTGTCGATCACCGTGATCGTATGCGCACCATAATCAAAAGTCAGCGAAAAAGAAGGGTGCCTATACCTTTTGGCCTCCCCGTCGATATACCAATAGTAGGGTTTTTTGCCATCCTCCACTTTGATATCGACCGATACTTTGGAGCAGTCGGCACTTCGGTAGCGGGTATTCTCGAGAGGGTACAGCATCTTTAGACGTTTCGTATCATTCTGCCGCTCTCTTGGATCGAAACAGGCAAGGCCGGGGGGTACGCTGGTTTCGGGATAAGTCGCAGGCCACTCCCACAAATGCCGTAGCAGCAACTCATCGATCAGTGCGAAGAGTTCAAATGCCAGCGGTGCGGCAGCACTTCTGCCCGTGCGTTTGAGCTGGGTGGCGTTGCTCGGTTTGCCGACCCAAACCGCTACAGTATAGTTACGGTCATAAGCGATCGTCCAGGCATCACGATAGCCGTAGCTCGTGCCGGTCTTGTAGGCGATCTGCTGTGCCGTGTCGACGAAGCCATCAGGTGCCGGCAGGCGGCGCAGGATAGCGGTGGTCATCCGGGCTGCCTCAGGTTCACAGAAGCGTGGCAGTGTTGCATTCCCTTCTGTTTTAGGGAGGTAATGCAGGGGGTGAGCTGCTCCCTCATTGGCCAAAGCGACATAGAGCTGTGCGAGCTGTTTCATCGTGATTCCGATTCCGCCCAGCGCCACCGGAAGTGTCGAGCGCTTTTTGGGGATGGCGAGCTTGCCCGTTATCTGGGAGAGACGTTCGACGAATGTCTCCACTCCGACTTTTCGGAGGATTTTTACTGCCGGGATATTGAGAGAGTATTGTAGTGCGTATGCCACGGTCACTTCGCCGCTGTAAGTACGAGAAAAGTTGTGCGGCAGATAGTCGCCAAATCGTGTCTCACGGTCAAGAATGACCGTATCGGGATGGATCAGGCGCTTTTCGAATCCCAGCGCATAGATAAGGGGCTTGAGTGTCGAGCCCGGAGAGCGGATCGCCCCCGTCATATCGTTGTGGCCCGGAACGTATCGGCTGAACATATCATGCGACCCGAGATATGCCAGAATCGCAGCGTCCTCATTGCGAATGACCAGCACAGCCAGTGTCGTCTCTTTGCCCAGCAGTGATGCCTTGCTCTTCGCCCAGCGTTCCACCTGCCTCTGCAGATCGGCATTGAGCGTCGTAGTGATCACTTTTTTGCCTGGATCACTCTGCAACAAAAGCTTCTGCGAGAGGTGGGGCGCATAGCGGGGAAATGGGTACAGTTTCGATGGCAGTGGCTCCCCCAGCGCCTGCCGATAGAGTGTTTCGCTGATGATCCCCCGCTCTCTGGCTAGATCGAGTACCCGCTTACGTGCTTTTTTGGCTCGATGCAGCGATCTATCCGGCCTGTTCCGCTCGGGGGACTGGGGGAGTGCGACCAGCAGTGCGGACTCGGAAGCACTGAGTGCGGTGGGGAGTTTGCCGAAATAGCGCATACTCGCCCCCACGATCCCCTCGACATTGCCTCCGTACGGCGTCAATGTGAGGTAGGCGGAAAGAATCTCCTCCTTGCTGTAGTGCCACTCGAGCTGAAACGCCCGCACGATCTCTCTGAGCTTTCCCCAGACGGTGCGCGGTTTGGGTTCGAGCAGCCGGGCAAGCTGCATTGTGATCGTCGAACCGCCCGATATGATTCGGCCACTGCTTATCAGCTGCATCACTGCCCGTCCCATCGCCAGCGGATCCATCCCCGGATGCCGGTAAAAACGCTGATCCTCAAAAGCCAGCAGCATCCGCAAAAAACCCGGATCGAGCTTCGGTACCTCCACAGGAAAACGCCACTTCTCATCCCTGCTGGTCTGGGCATAGAGCCATGTACCATCAGCAGCTTCGACGACGCGGGATGTCTCTTTGATTTTTGAAAGATCGACGGGATCGAAGTGGTCGTAGAGTAGAAAAAGAAGGAAAATTGCGGCAGTAACGGCGATGAGCCAGGCAAAAAATTTCCGCATGCTGCCCATCATTTACTATATCCGTAGGTCGGAGTGCCTCCATTCCAACACCCAAACAGGAGCAGTGACTTCAGTCGCCAAAGAGAGATCAAGAAGAAGCTATCGGAACCGGAGGCTTCAGCCCCGAACAGACCAAAGAACAGCAACCCATTCAGCAACCCATTTAGTTCGGCGGGGCTGAAGCCTCCGATTCCTGATTTACGCGACTGAAGTCGCGTCCCCCGAAGAGAGAATATCAATTGCCTACAAAAAAAGTTGTGCGCAAAGCTGTACATCCCTACTTCCTGCGCTTCTCCATCTTCTGCAGCAGTCTCACATTCTCCTTCTCCAGATCGCTCATCTGGGTATCGAAAACTTCCGCACTGCTTACATCTGTCGGATGATACCAGGGCATATAGGAGAAAATGCGTTTGTACTCAGGCTTGTGGAAGCTGACACCGTGTCGTGCAAAGAGACTGTTTCTCAGGATCGCGAGCTGGTGTTTGTCGTACTTTTTGAGATCGGCTTCAGTGAGTGCCTTGATGCGCACACGATAAAAGTCTGCCAGCACCAACCCGCCTCCCCTGCGCTTCTCCTCTGCCAGCAACTTCTGCACATTCTGCTTCTGGATCGCTGTCAGGTCCCGGTATACGTCACTCGAAGATGTCGTATAGGGGTGATACCAACTGTGCTGGGAGAACATACGGTAGAGCATCGGATTACTTGCTTTGAAATCCAAACCGGCTCGGGCAAAGATGGCGTTTCTCAGGAAATTGAGCTGTGTAATGCTGTATCGATCGAGATTCTTGATCTTTTCACTATAGACCGATTCGAAATCTTTTTCTGTCAGTTTCGCTTCTGCCGGCTTCCCTGTGGCAGATGACGTGTTTTCGGAACTCTTGACAGCGGTTTGCTTTGGATCATGGATCATCAGTCTCCCCTGATAAAGAGAGCTCACCGCCCGGTAATAAGGGCGATACATATCCTCGACCTTGGCCGGCGGCACTGTATAGCTGCCCACCGTCACCGCTCTGACAACATAGGCGACCCGATAGTTGCCCTCTGTATTCTTCCGGCTCAAGGCAGCGATGAAACGGTCATTGCGATAAGCGGTATGCTCGGTGGCACTTCTCTCACCGACCCACTTGAGTGCCGTGACAGGATCGATACCGTTGATATGTGGATTTTCCAACTCAAACCCAGCCGGCACCCAGTCAGTAATGAGGGGGTAGCGGATAGCACTGTTTTGTATCTTTCCTTCGATGACGACAACCAGGCGCTCATTCTGCCTGACAGAGGAGAGGTCGACCTCTTTTCCTTCTATCGTAAAGTAGCGCTTCGTGATCGTGAACCCATTATTGCGCATTGCTGCGAAAGAGGCTGCCCTGGGTGTCGCCCTGAAGTCGAGACTGTACCAGGAGGTTCCCTCGCTCTCATTGGCGATGACCGGAAGCTGCTGCAGTGTCTGAGCTGCAGCGAAGAACTCGCCATGGGTCAGCGGCAGGAGTTTGCCGTCAGCCGTCAGTTTTAGTTTCGCCGGCGTGAAGCGGGCTGCGAATGCAGCTCTGAGCAGCAGACTCATCTCCTGTGTACTGAGCCACCTTCTCTCGCGCGCGCTCGATGCCAGATCGGCATAGCGTCTCTCCCACTCCAGGCCCAGCGCACTCTCCTGCATCAGCACGACCAGTGCCGCCTCATCCCGCAGGAGTCCACCGTAGTTGGAGAAGTAGCTACTGCCTGCAGTGCCCAGAGCGCTGCCTGCCTTTTCGAACATTTTCTCTGCAAGCCCCTTCTCTCCGACATAGGCCAGTGCTGCGCCCAGATGTCCCCAGGCCTGTGCTGAGCGCATTTTACTCCTGGGGTCTTTGGCACGGTAGAGGATCTCCGCCATCAGCGTCCGTCCGTTGCGTGTCAGCACATAGAGACCGTAGGCGTCTGCCTCCTGTTTCGCACCGTCACCGCTCCACCGGTCGAGATGATTCTCGATCCAGTCCAGTCCGGCCTTGATATTGCGATCGGGGACTTTGTAGCCTGCTTTTTTGGCACGTGTCAGGAAGTCTACCACATAGGCACTCAGCCACATCCCCGCCCTGCTTCCACTCCAGAGTCCGAAGCCTCCATCGAGCTTCTGATAGGCCAGCAGCTGCTCGATCGCCCGCGGAACGATCGCATCGACATTGATGGTTTTGGCCAGCGGTGAAGTCGGGGGCATAAAGAGCCATGGCATCGCGCGACTGGTCGTCTGCTCGGCACAGCGCCCCCAGTAATCGATCAGATCGTTTGCGATCGCCGTAGTGCCGACCAGGGGCTTGCCCGAGATCTTCAGTGAAACGTGTCGGGGATTGGACCAGATGGCAGCATCGAAGTGTGCTTGAGGGTCGAAGAGTGTGCCCTTATCCAGGATACCGACCTTGCGGATCGACACTTCGGGGTAACGGCTCCGTACAGCCAACTGCCACGTTTTTTTCGTCATCATCCTGCCATCCTTTTCGATGGTGACAGTCAGATTGAGATCTTTGAGTGCAGGAGCACGCAGGATAATCGGGGCGACGAAACTGGCTGCTTTCGATGCATCGAACCGGTAGTGGAATGTTTTGCGATCCACGATATCCGACCCTGTGGCACTCTCGAAGCGGATCGTATAGTTTCCTGCTCCGGCACTGCTGTCGAAATCTACCTGCAGCTGGCCTGTCGCTTCGTCACCCACAGAAAGGAATCTCGGCATATAGATCTCTGGGGAGATCGTATCTTTGACGACAAGTTCACCGCTCATGACACCGACAGCCTCTTCGCTCCAGGCAACCGCCATCACTCTGAGTGCCCCCTGATAGTCCGGAATGTCGAGTGTCACCTCGGCGACACCGTTGTCGTCAAATGCCAATGGCCCCTTGAAGAGCGCCACCACTTTGCGTTTGTTCACGACGACTTTCTCCTGCAGCGCCATCGGGAGTATATCTCCTGCACCGACATCGAATTTGGCATGGGCACCCATCGTCTCGATCAGATCTCCGTAGATATCGCGTATCTCCAGACCCAGCTTCTGCTGTCCGAAAAAGTAATTGACCGGATCGGGTGATTGATAGTTCGTCAACCTCAAGACACCCTCATCGACTGCTGCGATAGTGACATAGGCCTTTTTACCGGCAACCGACGCGGCTTTCACCTTCATTCTGACCGATGTGGAGGATTTCACTTTTTTGGGATATTCGAGTGAAAGCTCGATGATCTTGCGGGGATCGACCACCTGGATATGTGCCAGACCGATTGCACGATTGGCGCCCAGTTTTTTGCTCTGTGCCCTGAAGGCTGTCGCCAGGATATAGGTACTGCTGCCCCACGCTTCGCCTACGACAAATGTCACATCCTGAGCCTCTCCTGCTTTCGCCTCTATCGTTTTACTTTCGATGATCGTATGATTGGCCACCGAGACGATGACAGGCCCGGAGAATTTGGGTGTGATATGTACCCTCACCTCTTCTCCGACACCATAGGACTGTTTGTCGACAGCAACTGGCAGACGATCGGGTGACGCCTTGCTCGTACTCTCCTCATAGCCGCTGCTGAAACGATAGCTGCTGAACGGCAGATCTGCATCTATGTCCTTGACCTCCAGTCGGTAAGTTCCCCAGTCGAGCCTGGGAAGCGAAAGTGTGACAGGCCCCTCCTGTGATGTTGTGACACTGCCTCTGCTCACCTCTTCTGCGTCACTGTAGCTTTTGTTGTAAGTCCAATCATCCCCGCCGGACTGCCAATTCCAGTGGACCTCCTCTCTGACAAGACGATACTCCAGTTTCCCGGCAGCCGGACGTGAATCCTGCAGATAGACCAGATCGAATGTTGGATGTGCCTCCATATCCACCGAGGCCTTCTCGAAGTTTGGCTTGATGCCAATATAGCCGGATAGATTCTCGATGAAGGATTCCACTACCTTCTCCACAGGCCGTCCACCGGGCTCACTGGCCGAGATAGTGATATGCGCCGAAAGTGGCAGTGTCGTATCGGGCATACCATCGAGGGTGAAAGGTATCGCCACATTGCCATCAGCATCTGTCTGCAGTGTAACCGGTTGCAGATAACGATTGCCGAAACGCTCCTTCATATCTCCAAACTGGTAGGCCTCGTAGCCCTTGAAGGGTGTCTTGGCCCGGTGGAGTATCGTCGTCACCTCTACAGTGGCATGCGGAAGCGGCAACCCATTGAGGTAATGGATCGATGCCCTGATAAGGCTCTCTTTTTTAGGCGAAATAACCTTTGGGTACTCTTTGATATCTATTTTGATCTTCGGGGGTACGAAATCCTCTACCAGGAAAGAGAGACTTCCCACCGTTTCACTCCCCCCGGCATAGAGCCCGAGATACCATTTGCCGGTACTGGCCGACTCCGAGAGATGAAGCTCCGTTCCGATATGACCCAGCTCATCCGTCGTCAACAGCCTCTCCTCCACCTTGACCTGTCTCGAATCGAAGAGTTTCATCGAAAGCTTTACATCTTTTTGTGCCTGTGCCAGTTTGTTTCGCAGCAGGATCTGGATCGGTACGGTTTCACCGGGCCTGAAGATACCGCGATTGCTGTAGATATAGGCATCATATCTTCCCGGATTATCCCGCCCCGCAACACCTCTGTCGGAGAGATCATGGGGAGGCTTGCTCAAGTCTATGACAGAAAAGTCATCCGCCTCACCATAGGCATAGATCGCTTTGGGCTTGAGGCCATATCTGCCTTTGAGCACTTTGTCCGGGAAAAATGCTTTTCCCTCTTTGCTGACAGTACGATCCAGCACCTCATTGTTTTTGGAGATCAGTTCCAGCTTGACACCATCGTAATTTTCGGCTGTCGAGAGTCTTTTGGTATAGACAGTGAGGCCATCATCGCCCCGAAGTGTGTAGAGGCCGATATCCGAGACCATGAACCACTGTGTCTGCGATTCATAGATATCGACCGGCTCTCCTTCGCTGTTCACCTGCTGTGCCTGCAGAATATAGACACCAGGTTTTCTCTCTTTGAGAAAATCGCCTACCGGAATAGCCGTTACCTTGGGCTGGTTGACTTCGGACCGTATCCTCAGCCGTTTTGTCCAGAGAAAATACCCCTCCGTCGAAGCGATCTTCTCAATATTGTAACTGTAGAGTGCACGAACCAATCCATAATCATTGATCTTGCCAATCAGATTATTGGTATTGATACGATAGAGTGTGATGGCAAGCTCTTTGACATTGATCGTTTCGATAGGAATGGAGATCTCCCCCTTTGCAGGCAGGATATAGCCATCATCCTTGAAGTGCAGGCTCGGCTCATAATCCGTCGTAGTTCCAGAAAGCGTATAGTCCCGATCAAGCTTGAATTCACCCAGCGGTATCCCCCGATTGATCGTGAATTGATAATGTGTTCTGGGCTTCAGCCCCTTGATGCAGATACCATTGTAGGAGAGCTCGACTGTGAAGGATTGCCTGGGTGTCAGCTTGATATAGGGCTTTGCTGCAACACCGTCACCCGAATAGAGATAACGGTTGAGTTTTGCACACAGAGAGACATCTGTCGGGGAGCTATACTCCGCTACTTTGACGACAGAAGCGATCTTGCTTCCTCCCGCCCAGGCCATCACTGTCGACACAATCAACCAAAAAGGTATCAATTTCCAGAAAATACGCTTCATTTTTCTCTCCTTTGTACTTCAAAAGACCCCCCTTCTGATTACCTCAAAAGGTAAAAAAAGAGATAGACCTGTTTTTTTGATTATATCCAAATCCTTGCCTGATAATCAAAAAACCTATATCGATATTATCAATATTATTGAATAAAAAATAAATAACTAAACATTTTTTAGATTAACTGACCATTTTTGGCCTATTATATGCCCGTGCTTCAACTTCATTTAACAGTCTCGAAATATACTATAAGATACAGTTGCTGTATCAATCTCAAGACAGCAATTATCACGAAGGAGATATCATGAAAAAAATTCTTATCGCAGCAGCTGCAGCTGCTATGCTTCTCTCTGTCGCTCAGGCAGAATCACACGCTGGCCATGCAAAACACTGGGACTACAGCAAGAGTGGCCCAGCCACCTGGGGTGAAGTCAGTAAAACCTGTGCTATTGGAAAGTCACAGTCTCCCGTCGATATCGTGACGACAGCAACAACCAAACTGGAGGACGGAAATGCGTTGACACTCAACGAAGACGTAAAAACGACTGCCAAAGTAATCGACAATGGACACTCCATCAAAGTTACCCCAAAAAAAGGCGGCTCCATTACCCTCAAAGGCGGGGATTTTGATCTGCTTCAGTTCCATTTCCACGGAAAAAGTGAACATACCGTCAATGGCAAACCGTATGATATGGTCGCTCACATGGTCCACCAAAACCCCAAAACCAAGCAACTCGCTGTCGTAGCCGTATTCTTCAAGGAAGGCAAGAAAAACCCGATCCTCGATACTATCATCTCAGCCGTCGGAAAAGAAGATGTCACCCTCAATCCCAAAGACCTCCTGCCTGCAGATACTGCACACTACTACCACTATGTAGGCTCACTCACCACACCACCCTGCTCTGAAAATGTAGAGTGGTATCTGATGAAAGAACCCGCCGAAGCATCCAAAGAACAGATCGAAGCATTCAGAAAATATTACCTGGATAACGAGCGTCCGGTTCAGAAGCTCAATGATAGGAAGATTCAGGCGAACTGATTTTCCTTCCCTGCTTCCCTGGTACGGGGAGCGGATTCCTTGTTTTATCACTTCTGACCGGAATACATACTTCAAGCTACGCAAACTTCCATATCATCCAACAATCCCTGCTAAATGGAATATATGTATGAAGTAATTTTCAAAGCACTTTCTAAAAAGTGGTTATGATTTGAATTTGGCGAAATAAATGGGTGGTACTTATAGATGAATTATTATACATTTAAAAGAAATGTAAAGAAATTAAGAATCTCTGAAAGGTCGATATTTAGGGGATTTGGAATGAATTGGAATTGTAAAGATGGTGCGGCAGAGAGGATTTGAACCTCCACACCCGTAGGGCACTACCCCCTCAAGGTAGCGTGTCTACCGTTCCACCACTGCCGCGTAGACTTTGATAGTTGAGTACTATCAGAACTTATTAAAAAGTTGTGACGGGATTATACCGCCACAAGCTTAAAGTATGCTAATCTTATCCGAGGAATGGATTGGCATAGAGGGCGATCAGAGCGATAACCAGTGTATAGATAACCTGTGCTTCGATCATCGCCAATGCGATAAACATCGTTGTCATCAGCTTACCGCCAAGACCTGGGTTTCTGGCTGTACCGGCAATTGTTGCAGCTGAAGCGCTACCCATACCGATCGCACCACCGGCAGCGGCAAGACCGAGACCGACACCTGCAGCGATTACAGAGTACGCTTTGATCATAGATTCGCCATCTTCACCAGCGAAAGCAACAGCACCGAGTGCCAGGAAAAGCAGGAAATACTTTTTCATTTCATATCCTTTGAGTTTGGTGGGTTTAAAGTCCCCGATTACGACTATCTCTCACAGTCTGTTCGGCTTGCGTAAATGCATCTTTCGACACACCAACAGAGACATAAATGCCACTGTTTCCCTACTAAGTACCAGATAGATGAAATGATTATATCGAAAGAGGTTTTAATCCTCTATTAATTCAGGAATTCGGGTGTAGCGAGGCTTACTTTTTTGCCGTTCTGCTCCATCACAACTACATCGATCTCATCACCCTCATGATATCGCTCGGAAAGATTATGGATCCGCTCTTTGGAAACTTTGGAGATATGAAGCAGTGCATCGAAGCCATCCGGCATCTCTACGAAAATACCAAAATCAACAATTTTCTTGATTTTGCCATGATAGACTTTTCCCAAGTCATAGGTCGCCTGTTTTTTGACAGGTGCATCGGCTATTTTCTGAATATGTTTTTTTGCTGCATACACCTTCTCTTTATCTGCGCCTGTCAACTTGACATTGCCCCGATCCCGGTCCAGATCGATACTCACTTCAAACTTTTCGATAATCTCCCTGATCGTGGCGCCGGCTTTTCCGATAATATCGACGATTTTCCCCGGATGAATCGTAAAGATCTCCGTGCTTGGAAGTGCTTCGCTCGGTTCGACCTGCTCTTCTGCCTCTTCCATCAGGTCCAGAATATGATTTTTGGCTCTGTTCGCTTTGCTCAGTGCGTCAGCCAGGATCTTCAAGTCTATTCCTCCCAGTTTGATATCCATCTGCAGCGCTGTGAAGCCGTCTCTGGTCCCCGCCACCTTGAAATCCATATCTCCATCATGATCTTCGAGCCCCATAATATCTGTCAGGACAGCATACTGCTCACCCTCACTGACCAATCCCATCGCCACACCGGCAACAAGCTTGATGATATCCACATCGGCAGAACGCAGTGCCATCGCACCGCCGCAGACAGTTGCCATCGAGGAAGAGCCGTTGCTTTCCAATACTTCGGACACCAGACGGATCGTACCGTCATATTTCAGATCGATGACTGGTTCAAGCGCCCTTTTGGCCAGATTGCCATGCCCCAGCTCCCGACGTCCCGGCATACCTATCGGCTTGGCTTCGCCGACGCTAAATCCCGGAAAATTGTAGTGCACCATAAAGTATTCCGATTGGCTCTTTTTGCTTGTGATCAAATCAAACATCTGGGCATCCTTGCTGTCACCCAGTGTCACAGTCGCCAGCACCTGTGTTTCCCCCCGGGTAAAGAGACAGGAGCCATGCGTACTTGGAAGCAGGCCTGTTTCGATAGAGATAGGACGCACTTCGTCGAGCCCTCTGCCATCAGCCCTGATCTGCTTCTCGAGAATCATTTTGCGGACGATACCTTTTTTGTACTCCATCAATACCCGTTTGACCAAGGCAGGATCACTCTCTCGTCCATATGCTTCCCAGGCTGAGATGACATCTTTTTTGACCTGAGAAAATGCCGTACTTCGTTCGCTTTTCGCCATAGAGAGGATCGCTGCCTCCACTGCCTCTTTGAAATTCTCTTCGATAAAATGATAAAGGTCAGCATCAATAACCTCCTCCTCAAGCTCGAAGGGAAGTATCTCTCTGGCATATGGCAAAAATGCCTCGGTATAGCGTTCACTGGCCTCTTTGATGGCTGTAGCGGCGAGTGCAATTACGTCGATCAACTCCGCCTCCTCCAGCTCGTTGCACTCCTGATGCTCCAGGATAATCGGTGTCTCAGGCATCATCGGATCCATTACATCCATCTCGATATCATCGATCTTTTCAGAGGCCAAAGTACGCATCTCTATCATCAGAAGATCCTCTCCGCTTCCTACGACATAGAGATCAAGCGTACTCGCTTCCATATCGCTGAGTTTTGGATTGATGACGATTTTTTCCTCTATCTTTGCGACACGCACTGCAGCGACACTCTTCGTCACAGGCAGGTCAGATACAAAGAGTGCAGCGGACGCGGCATGCAGGGCAGCGACCTGCATATCGACTTCGCTGTCACTGCTTACGACTATAATCGTAATCACGACAGGATAGCCGAAGCCTTTGGGGAAAAGCGGTCTCAGTGAGCGATCGATGATGCGGGATGTCAATGTCTCAAAATCACCCGGCTTGCTCTCGCGCTTGATAAAACCACCCGGAATTTTTGCCGCAGCATAGGCTTTCTCTATATACTGCACAGTTAGAGGAAGAAAATCTTCACCAGTGGGTTTCGGGTCTACGGCAACCGCTGCGATCAAAACAGCTTTGCCACACTGATACATCACTGCACCACTTGCCTGTTTGGCAATTTTATCGAACGTATACTGCTCATCCAAATGATTCGTTGTCAATTTTACAATTTTTTCACTCATAAATCTTCTCTTCCTTTTCTTTCTCTCTTAGTCTGTTTATTCGGGTAATACCATTCTCTTCGATGATTTTTTCCAATGTTTCAAAGTCGAGTTTTTCAAGTTTTTCATAATAGTATTCTATCGAAATATAGTCGCGTATACGGTTAGGACAAAAAACACCATCACAAAGATTCAGAAGATTATCATAAACAGTCTGGTCCAGAACAGGTGCTGCAACATAGATACTCTTGACACCCATCTCGATCATCGATTTGAGCGCAACTGTCATAGTCAACCCTGTCTCGATCGACTCATCGACCAGAATGACATGCTTGCCCTTGAGCGGCCTAAGCGTTACCCCTTTGCGATACTTGTAGACATAAGAGAGTACCGTCTCTTCATACTTTCGATTCGCTTCATTATAGACATAGTCCTCATCAATTTCAAATGCATCGATCAGTGCTTTATTCATTACCATATCTTCCGTTTCACTGATGATTGCGATCGCCAGTTCTGAATTATTGGGAGCCATAATCGGTTCAGTCAGCAGGATATCCATCTCGGCATTGAACGCTTTGGATATCTTGTCCGCAAAATAGACACCACCCTCGCTGACACCGACCACAACTGTATTCATTGCCTCAAAAAGAGTCGGGGGGATGATTTCGATCAGTGCCTTCGCTGCAGCACTTCTATCTGCAAAAATAATGCTAGAATTTGAATCGTTTGGCATAATCTGCTCCTGGAAATTGTCGGCTGATCTCTTCATCGTCAAAGGAGTAGCGAAACTGTTTGATATAGCTAGTCAGCAAGGTATAGGCTTGATTGATTTTCTCCATCTCCCGAGCATCTCCGCCTTGATCCGGATGATATTTTTTAGCTAGGTGACGATACTGTTTTTTAATATCCTCTTCGGTGACGAGTGTCGGAAGAGCCAATGTTTCGAGAGCTTCTCTTATCTTTAATGAGATTTTATTCGTTTCCATCAAGCAGCCTCTTTGTATTGTCTGGCTGCATCGATAGTCATAGTATATCAAGCATATACACTATTTGCTTGCCGTTTTCGTATAATCCGACAAGTCATTACTGGAGAGTCCCACTCCGCCAAAAGGAACAAAATTCAACTGGAAAGTGAAGGTATTTTCCAAAATGGAATCCGCTCCATCCGTCGACTCTATAGGTCGCACATCCTGCCTCAAGCCAAGTGCAAGATTCCAACAGTCTTTGTTGTAGCTAACACCAAAGAGATACTGGGAACTCTCCTTTTCATCCAAGTCATAAACCAGGCCTCCCTGCAGCCCAATTCGCTTTGTGGCTTTGAGCGAAAGAATGAGATTAATATCATTGTTCCGCTTGTCCTCTTCAACCTCGTGATCATCATTATATGAATAGTATCGTTCAAAAGTATGCCCCATCACTACACTGTAGTCGTCAACCTTCCATCCTATTCGACTGGACATCTCTTCAACCTTATTGAATTCATGGTTATAGACAAGATAGTTATAAAACTGCCAATCCTCCAGATTATATTGCATCTCATGATAGAGATTCCCCAGATTCTCTTCATCTTTTTCAGGAAGATAATCCTGCGTAAACCGTTCATAGAATTTCATCTTCCCAAAATCATCATAGAAATACTGGCTGAATTTCAAAGCGATAGTCTTCTCTTCTTTTCCTGGTGCAAAAAGTCTCTTCTGGTCATCCTCCAGCTCATCAAAATCTACCGGAGACTCGACAGGGTTACTGGGGATACTGTAGGAGATGGAAGGCTGCATAACGTGGACAAAGTCACTGTATTTTTTCGTCAAGTCACTAAAGAGTTTGATCCTGCTGATTGCATTCTCATATTGATAGTCATCATTGACAAAAGTTTCATTACCAAAAAATAATTTATTGTAGTAAAGATCCTCTTTGAGTGAAAGCGTCACGAAATCATCGAAAAATGCGTGCGTATATTCAATCGGCACAAAAAATTCAGCCACTTTTAGTGTTGCGCCCTCTTTTCGGGTGTAATTGTTCATAGTCAAATCGAGACTATAGGTCAAATTATCCAGGATCAACGGCTTGAGATATTTATGAAGTTGCAAAGTAGGAAGAATTTGCATTGTGCTATTATTATCTTCCTTGCGGGTATCGATAAAATA
>JAOZOG010000220.1 GCA_029933395.1 Sulfurovaceae bacterium
CTAAAAATGGATGATCCGTTTGGAGCCAATGGCGAGTTTGCGATAAAATTTGCAGGAACGGATATAGATGGCCGAGTTGATAGGAAAATTCAAACAGTATTACGGGGACATCGTCGAAGAGATGACCGGGAGCGATTCCATCCTCGAAACGCATATCTCCAGGATGGAGGAGCAGTTCAAGAGGTTCGGGTTCACGAACGAGCAGATAGCGCAGGTTTTGACGCAGGTTTACACGACATCGATCGAAGCGACAAACGCCAACGCCAGCCAGTCCGCTCTACAGCTTCTGCGTATCGAAAACGAAAAGGATGTCAGCGACAAGCAGGCGGAGAGCATCGATGCGGATATCGCTCTCAAAGAGTGCCAGCTTATCGGGTGCCAGACGGACAACGAGATCAAGATTATCGAGAAGGATATTCTCGGTGAGGAATACAATCTCAAGCTCTGTCAGGTCAAAGTGTGCGAAAGCGACTACCAGATCAAGCTCGTCGATCTCCAGATTCGGAACCACGACGAGTACATTCGATCCGTACAGGAAGACATTACGGATCAGGAGCTTCTGCTCAAGACGTGCCAGGTCGAAGGCTGTGGAATAGACAATCAGATCAAGCGCAGACAGCTCACGATAGCCGACAAGGATATCGCGCTGAAAGATGCGGAGCTGGAGCTGAATACACAGCAGAAGTTTCTCGTCGAAAGACAGCGCAGAGGATACGACGACAACATGCTGATCAAGGTCGCGGAATTCCAGGGAGGTCTCGCATCGTTCGCGGTCAACGCCAACAGCGACAGCGCGCAGGATACGATCGATACGCTCCACGAAAAAATGAAGGCCGTCGAAGACAGAGTCTGCGGATTCGTTTGCGGTGGTTCCAGCTTCACGTACGAACTGGATACCGAGCAGAACGTGCCTGCAGATGTTACGCTCTTCGGTTATCCGAACACGAGTGGAGAGCTGGTCTATACGGTCGTAGAGAATCCTCTACAGGGTTCCGTTGTGATAGCGGCGGACGGTACGGCTACGTACACTCCGGATGCCGACGTTCTCGGACACGACACGTTCACCGCGAAGATAGAGGATACGGAAGGCGAAATCGCATACGCCTACGTCAGCGTGACGGTATCGGCTCCGCCGCCGCCAATAGGAGGATAAGAGATGGAATCATCAGAGTACAACGGGGCTGGCAAACAGTTCGAGGAGGCGGATACGCCGAATCCCACCGGTGAAGCCAGCGAAAGCACGGGCCCCGGAGGTGCGGACACCATGGCGAACGACGCCGTGGTTCCATCGAGAAAAGAGATTTTCGACAACCTCCGGTACGACTACAAGGTGGCCAGGAACGCGAAGGCGGAGATAGACGACCTGATAGCCAAATGGAACGATCTGTACGAAGGCAAGCCGTTCGGCAACGAGATGAAGAATCGGTCGAAGATCGTCGTCAAGGATGTCGCGAAACAGATAGAGTGGCAGAAGCCGAATATCACGGAACCGTTCACCGGAGCCACGAACCCCGTCAAGTGTGCACCGGTCAATGCCGGCTCCGCACAGGCTTCGAAGATCGGGCAGAAGTGGCTCAACTATACGTTCACGACGGAGTTCCCGAGATACAAGTTCGTCAACGATGTCGCAGACGTGTTCAGCCGTGAAGGCACGGTATGGATTCGTACGGGCTGGGAGTTCGCCGAAGAGGTCGAAGAACGCACCGTCGAAGGTCTGTCCATGGACGAGCTCGTGAACATGAACATAGAGCCGGACGATGTCGTCGACAATGGAGACGGAACGTACGATGCGGTATTCCGCAGGCGTACGCTGAAATACAACAGGCCGACTGCGGAGATATGCCGGAACGAGCACGTTTTCCCTGACCCTGCGGCCGATACGGAAGAGGAGATGAACTTCATCTGCTACCGCTTCGAAGATACGCTTTCGAGCATCAAAACCTCTCCGTTCTACGACGAGGCCGAGGTGGACAAACTGCGCGGAAAAGCCTATGCCAAATACAACGACACGGCGCTTGGTTCCCTCCGTGAAGCCGATCTCGAAGCGCACGGCAAGGACACGCATTACCAGTCCAAAGACCCGGCGATGCAGAGAATCACCCTGATCGAGTATTGGGGCTATTACGACATAGACGGAGACGGAATCGCCGAACCTGTCGTCGCCACATGGGCAGACGACTTCGACATCCTCCTGCGCCTCGAAGAGAATCCTCTTCCGACAAAACGCATTCCGTTCCACAATGCCGTGTATGCATCCAAGCCGTTCAGCCTCTGGGGCAATGCCCTGGCCTATTTCCTCGAGGACAACCAGAAAGTCAGGTCTTCGATCATGCGCGGAATCATCGACAATATGAGCGCCGCGAACAATGGACAGAAGTTCTTCCAGAAAGGCGCTCTCGACTATGTCAACTACAAGCGCATGCGAAACGGGGAGAGATATATCCAGACCAACATGAACCCGAAAGAGATGTTGCACGAAGGCGGATACAACCAGCTTCCGCCGAGCGTGTTCACCACGATGCAGATGGTCACGCAGGAGACGCAGGAGCTGTCCGGCATCCAGTCGAACGGTCCGGCTCTCGATCCGAACGCCATGAACAGGGCCGACACCGGAGCCACGGGCATGGTGATGACGATGGCACAGCAGAGAATGGCGGATGCCGTCAGAAACCTCGCGGCTCTCCTGACGAACATGTTCGAAGACTGGCTCGCGTATGCGAAAGAGTTCCTCGAAGAGGACCAGATACGCAGTCTGTTCGGAGAGATTCCGAAAGAGGCCATGAACGGTCAGTACCATGTAAGGCTTTCCGTATCCACGGAGCTGAACAAACAGGTGCAGATTCAGCAGTTGAACCTGCTTCTGCAACAGAGCCAGGCCATGGGTCAGTCCGCTCCCCCGGAAGTGATGAACGCGATCGTCGCGGAGATGTTCGACCTGTTCGACAAACCGGATTTGGCGGACGCTCTGCGAGGCTACAGGCCACAGCCCGATCCGATGCAGGTGCAGATGTCACAGCTCGAAATGCAGAAGCTCCAGGCGGAGATCAACAAGCTCAATGCCGAGGCGCAGACCGACATTCTGTACAAGCAGGCTCAATCCAAAGAGAAGATCGCAAAAGCCACGATGCACGAGATGGAGACCGTACTGGCTCCGCAACAGCTCGTGACGGATGCGTATCTCAAAAACAAGGAGGCGAAGACAAAGCAATTCGACGCGATTCAGAAAGCGAAACAGGGCGAAAAACAGGAGTCGCGGCCTAACCAGAACAAGGCCGTATGATATACTTCCAAAAAGGAGAATGAATGGAAAGAGTTGAGCAAGCCGATTTTCAGGAGATCGAACGCGCAAGAGAGGACGTTCGGTATGCCGAGGCTGTAATGCGACTTGTAGAGAACGATGACTTCAAGCTGATCTTTGAAGACCTTTTTTACAGAGACTGGCTTTTGACGCAGGGGGCGAACTTCCACCTGTACGATATGGAAACGAGAAAGCGTTTTCTCGAACAGCTTTCGGCACGCAGTATCGTCAAGACATTGCTTCAGGACATCATCGAGGAGGGAAAGAACGCAAAAGACTTTCTCGCCAACATGAACACTCTGTCGAACAGCGGAGGTGAATGATGCCAAAAGAGCTGACTGACGAAGAACTGGAAGCCGAAGCGCTGAAAGAGCTCGAAACGCCTGAACCCGAAGAGGAGCCAGTGGTTCCCGAAGAGGATGAAGGCGAAGAGCCGGAAGAGACA
>JAOZOG010000221.1 GCA_029933395.1 Sulfurovaceae bacterium
ACTGTCGTATGGCATACAGAAAAAACCTGTTCAACCCGTTATCCATACTGAACTCATCATACTCACAATAGAGGTTTTGATGGTAAAAATTCTGAAAGTTACGCTCGAACATATATTTGCCTCGCAAAACCTTGAGGTTCTCCTGCATCGTAATATACTGTTTGAATACACCACGTTTAAACTCATGAAGCAATCCATCTGCAAACATTCGTATAAAAACTTCCAAAAATCGGTGTTGATGCGTGTCGTATCCGGCTAACGCTTCATTACTCAGTTTGACATCATACGCAACCATCAACATATAGAGAAAACTGTCAAGGTTTTGCGTTTCGTTCTCTTCGTTGATCTTGGGAACAATAAAATAGTCATTCCCTTCCATCGAAAGAAAACCGCAATAGTTTTTTGGTCTAACACCATGAAAACCATGTTCAAAAAACCTGTAAAGATTTGCTTCTTTTCGTATGCTTTCTTCCAATGTTTTTGGTATATTTTGGTTCTCATACAGGTACATCTCAACTCCTTCTTATGAGTTATAGAAAGTATAAGATAAATATCAAAAAAGTAACAGGTCATTTCCAAAATATTTTTTTCTTCAAAATGACAAGTTTAAAAATCATGCAACTATTGTGAAAGGTAGGCAATTGCCCACCAAGGGCACTTCCTTCAGGCGCCCACCCTACAGTAATCACATATTATCCTTCAGTCCCGCGTAGGGTAGGCTTCAGCCTACCTTCTTCATCATTTGATCAATAGAAATCAAATATCGTTTTACAGATTCGTTTTAAAAGGTAGGCAATTGCCTACCCTACAAGAAATTTAAATTTGTCTTTCAATCGTAGGGTGGGCTTCAGCCCACCATCTTACAGTGTGCCACTCACTATAAACGTTGCTTTTGAAAAAATATGATGAAAAAGAGGAAGAGATGGTACCCGAAGTATTATTTTCAGGTACCTACGCCTGCATGTAAAACATTCAATTGTTTACATGCAGGTAAAAGAAGAAATATTATTCGTTATTTGTATCCTGGTAGTGCCCGTATGCCGCTCCGGCTACGGCACCGGCTGCTGCTCCAATAAGCGTACCTTTGGTATTACCGCCGATCGCCTGCCCTACCAATGCGCCTCCGGCTGCACCGATGAGCGCTTTTTCCTGTGTATTGCTCAGGTTGGGCTGCCCGCATCCGATCAAGCCCAATCCGGCTGCCACCATCACTGTTACCAATAGAGAACTTTTTTTCATTTTCTATATCCTTTTTGTTTTATTTTAACAAAAATTCTATTGCATGTAAAGCAGTGCTACCAAGCTAGTTTTCACGGGCTTCTTTCTTTCTCTTCAGTTCGGAGAAGAATTCTATTTCATGTTTTCCGATCACCCGTACAAGGTTGGTGGAACCGGGAATACCTGCCGGATCTCCGGCAACAAGAATGTAACTCTTTTCTGTATCCAGCACACCTTTCTGTACACCCTGTTCCATCACTTCCCCCATCATCATACGGATACCGTTTTTAGCGACCGAAAAGGCTGGAACAACACCCCAGACAATGGTTAAAGACTGTGCTGTTTTTCTGTCATGTGTGACCGCATATACCGGCCTGCTCGGACGGTAACGGGCCACTTTTTTGGCCGATCCGCCCGACGCGGTCATTGCAATAATGCCGGAGGTATCGAGGCTTTCAGAGAGGCGTACTGCCGTTTCGTCTATGTTGTCACCCCTGTCGTGCATTTCGAACTGGTCGAACTTGTGGAAAGGATAGTGGTGTCCCTCTGCCGCTTTGATCGTCTCTGCCATGGTCTCGACAGCCAGAACCGGGTGTTTTCCTATGGCACTCTCTTCGGAGAGCATCACCGCATCGGTACCGTCCAGTACCGCATTGGCGACATCGCTGATCTCAGCGCGCGTCGCCGTCTCTTTGGTTGTCATGGAGAGCAGCATCTGCGTGGCGGTGATGACCGGTTTGCTCATGTTGTTGGCTTTTCGAATCAGCATCTTCTGGGTAAAAGGGACATTGAAATAGGGGATCTCTATACCAAGGTCTCCCCTTGCCACCATGATCCCGTCGCACACTTCAAGGATCTCGTCAATGTTCTCGACCGCATCGAACTTCTCTATTTTAGCAAAGAGCTGAACATTTCCACCATAAGAAGCGATGATCTCCTTCGCCGCGATCATATCTTTGGCACTCTGAACAAAAGAGATCGCCATAAAATCAACACCATTCTCCACACCCCAAAGCATATCTTTTCTGTCTTTTTCGGTCAGGACATCGATACCAAGATGAGTATTGGGGAAGTTCACTCCTTTTTTGGACGAGAGCATCCCGTCATTTTCTATTTCAATACGGACATTCTCATCCGAAGTACTGGTCACCTTGGCACGGATCACCCCGTCATACAGATAGATATAGTCACCAACCTCCAGCTGACTCAGAATATGAGGTTCGTTAATACAGAGTCGGTAATGCCCTTCATCCACTTGATACCCGACGATCTCCTCTTTGACAAACTCTATGGTATCTCCCATTTTAAGGGTAAAATCCTCTTCCAGCATACCAACCCTGATCTTTGGCCCGCTGATATCCTGCAATATCCCTGTGATCATACCTGTGATCCTGATGGCTTCGCGTATACGGTTCAATACTTCCAGATGGTATTCATGTGTACCATGGCTGAAGTTGAGACGAAATACATTCACTCCTGCACGTATCAGTGCCATGATCTGCTCAAGCGAGTCAGAAGCCGGCCCCAGTGTCGCTATGATCTTTGTACGTTTTTTCATTTTTTACCCCTTGTTCGAAACACTTGAAATTTCAAATAGATTTTATACTGTCCGATTATACTTTGATTTACTTGAAAGATCATCCTGCATTTCCCATGCGGCATTTGGGTTTAGAGAAGTTATGCCATAACTATGTTAAAATAGCATCAACGAAAACACTAAAGAAATCTATGCGACTTAAATCTATCTTCACCAACAGTTTTGGTATTTTATTCTCACGTGTCACAGGCTTGGGACGTGATGTACTGATGGCTTCAGCTTTGGGGGCTTCCGTCTGGAGCGATATGTTCTTTGTCGCTTTCAAACTGCCCAACCTTTTTCGCCGCATCTTTGCAGAAGGGGCATTTACACAGGCATTCATGCCATCATTCATTGCAAGCAGGCACAAAGGGGTCTTTGCAACCGCCATCTTTCTGCGTTTTCTGCTCTTTCTCATGTCATTCTCCCTGCTGATCACTTTTTTTCCCGAACCCATTACCAAACTTCTGGCCTGGGGATGGAGCAGTGAGCTCATCGGGCAGACCGCACCACTGACCGCCATCAACTTCTGGTATCTCGATCTTATCTTCATCGTGACTTTCCTTGCCACGCTTTTGCAATACAAAGAACACTTCGCTACTACGGCCATGTCTACGGCACTGCTGAACATCTCTATGATCACCGCTCTGTGGATCTACATGAAAGAGGATCCCAAAACAGTAGCCTATGCACTGAGTTTTGCCGTACTCGCAGGTGGAGCACTGCAGGTACTCGCACACCTCGTCACCCTGCACAATTTCAAACTACACAAACTCCTTCTTGGCGGGTGGAAATACCGGAAGAAAAAAGATGTAGAAGATGAGAAGAGCCATTTCAACACACTTTTCCTACCCGGTATTCTGGGAAACTCCACGCCACAGATCTCTGCATTTATCGATACGATACTGGCAACATTTCTTATGACAGGTTCCGTCTCGTTCCT
>JAOZOG010000222.1 GCA_029933395.1 Sulfurovaceae bacterium
CGAAAATCCATTCCTTCAAAATGAATGGGAGTGAGTGTCCACTCATCGTTGAAAAGGGTTTCCACGTACTCTTTCGTCGCTGAAAATTCAGAGATCATCCAGCCTCCTTGACAAGATATTTGACTTCTTCCTTGAGCAAAGCCTTATGCCGCTTGATGAACGGCATGATGCCTTCGGGCAGCTGGGTCGAAAAGCCCTTGCTGTTTACCCGCTTGCGATTGTCCCAGACTTTTTTGGGCCATTTGCGTGCCGGTCCGGGACCTTTTGCAAGCAACAGCGGATAGGCGAACCCGTCTTTTGCACGGGCATCGTTGTAAAGACGAATGTTGTATTCGCTTCGAATTTCGTATTTCCATCGTCTGAAGCTGTGGAAACCGTCTTTCTTCCTGTCGTCATGATAGCGGGGCCATCTTCCGACCGCCCCGTAAAACATCGCGTATCGGTACCGCAGGATACGCCACATTTTTGCGGCCCTGCGGCGCACCGCCTCTTTGACGGCATCCTCTACGCGACTCTCTATCTTTTTAAAGACTCTCTCGGAGGTATTGGATATCGAGACCGAGACACCCCGCATCTGCGAGGGGTTGTAAATGTCCCAGTCGAAAGCCATTATTTTTCTCCGACGTCAAGATAGTAAAGCACTGTTTCATCGTTGACGATCAGAGGCTCTACATTGACGATATTCTGCCCGTTGAATGTGTAGGTGGTGTCAACCTCCCCGAGAGAAGGAAGTGCCGGTATCATTACGGTCGATTCCGAGAAACCGTCGAGATTGATGTTGCCAAGCGCGATTCCGGGCGGAAGGGCAGAGGCCTTCCGCACAGAGATATAGGGGACAGAACTCAAAGTATGGTGCACTTCTTCCATTTCGCCTGTGCGGGGATCATATTCTCCCGTATAGACTGTATAGGACATCGTGCCGTGACTGCCATACTTTGAAATGAGATTGTACGCCGTCTCCTTCATCCGTTTGCCGAAAGCGCCCACATCAAGCCCTTCCGAGTGTGACTTGGCTCATCGAAACCGAAAATCCCATATTGGTTTCAAGGCATGGCGCTGCCATAGGAGGTACAAAAGGCACGCCATACACTGCACCGCGGAAATACTCGACTTCGACATCACCGGCTTTTTCACGCCTTACCTGTGCTGTCTGACGCACGCCTGTAGAGGCTGAGAGCCCGTTCGCCATGTCGTTGGCGGCTGTAAGCGCCTGCGCCTCGCCGACACACTGCGGCATCGGATCGGGATACTCTTCTTCCGGAACGGAATGGTTGACAATGTAACGGCAGGCGATCCGAAGGTATCGCTCCTTGTCTGTCTCCCCGAGAGCACTCCACTGGTCGCCATGGTGCGACAGGTTGTTGATGACCGTCGTTGCGTCAGCAGTGCTGATGAAGCTGTCCCAGCCCGTAGCCGGGTAGATGGTGAGAG
Source organism: Sulfurovaceae bacterium (assembly GCA_029933395.1). Classification (GTDB taxonomy): domain Bacteria; phylum Campylobacterota; class Campylobacteria; order Campylobacterales; family Sulfurovaceae; genus SZUA-451. The sequence continues at coordinate 1,432 of JAOZOG010000222.1, forward strand.
CCATTTAGTTGTCCTCTTCGACCTTTTTGCGTCGTTTGCGTTTCGGTTTCTCTTCTTCCGCTTCCGGCGCCTTGGTTGTGCGCGTTGTAACGAAGTTGGCCTCGACATTGAGGACTTCGCCCTCGGCAGCGAGGAGGCTGTCCGTAAACCCGCTGTACGGCGCTGTATAGCTTTTACCGGTGTCGTCCCAGTCAAGCGTTACCGCTCCGAGGTCCGATCGTCCTACGAACGTCAGTGTAACCTGATTACCGTAACGTGCATCCGGCAATTTGAAGGTAACGAACCCAAACTCGCTATAGGCATACAGCGCTTCGATCGGGTATCCGATCTCCAGCTGGTCGGGAATGACAACACCGAACCCGTTGACGGCCTGTGTCTCGCGCTTGTAACCGGCGGCATAGTCGGCGGTACCTTTGGATTGCAGGTCTTCTCCGGGGATCAGTTTGAATCGTTTTGTGACTGCCATGTCTTATCCTTTCGGGGCCGAAGCCCCGCCCGTTACGAGCGGGCCTTGAGCTTCAGGAGGAATCCCGGACCGCTTTTCACGTCGCTGAACAGGTAGGACCAGTTTGCAGCCGTGCTGAGCTGGGTATCATCGGGGTTCGGGAACTGCGTATCGAACTTGCAGCCTTTTACGCCGATGTTGTAGGAGCCTTCACCTTGGAGGACACGCTTGATGTTCTCTCCAAGCAGTACATCGAGAGCCTTCATGATCGTCTCGTCGGACTCGATCGCCTTCAGAGCTTCACTTGTCAGGCCGAGGACGCCGTACTGAGAGCCGTCGCCAAGCAGGTCGAGAGCGGGGCTGTCAGTGACGAGGACGGGCAGACCCATAGAGTAGATGCCGCCTTCGCGGATCGTCATTCCCCCGACGCTGTCGAGTGCGTTCATGGAGAGGCCTTTGTCAACGACGCTGAAGTAGGTGTTGGAGTGCATGACAAGCAGTTCCACACGTCCCGCCTTGTCGCCCATCTGCGCCAGACCGTCAACGATGTTGCTGTAGTCGAACACCTGAGAGCCGTCGCCTACAACGGTGCCTACAGTCTCCAGAGCCGCACGCCCTGCGGAGAGCAGTGTGTTGAGCATATCCGCAGTGATTGCGATACCGAGCTGCTTACCGATTGCAAGAGAGAACGTCTCTACCGAACGGTTAGAGCGGTTCCACGCATCGTATGTGGTCTGGAACGGTCCGTAGCGTCGGCTGAGCTTGACCGTGTTGACCGCATCTTCGACCAGCTTCTCAGGAGTTACAGAGGTGTCCGCCGTATAGTCACGTCGCTGGACCAGCTGCGCCTGAGAAAGGGCCTTGATGAAACTCTCATCCGCGAAATCGTTCTCGATCATGCGCGATGTAAGAATGATTGTACCGTTTGATGCCTGATTGAACCCGTCTACGTTCTGCTCGATCGTCTCGACGATACCAAGACGGACGAGTTCGTTGTCTATGACCAAATCAGGTGCAAAAGTAGTTGACATTTTCTATCCTTGTTTAACTTTTAGGTGAGATTTGCTCTTCGAGTCCACGATCGAGCGCCGTATGTTGATTCCGAGTCGAATCCACGACAGTGAGGGGGCGCATCCACGCCATTTGCTGAATTATAGCATAAACTTTACTTCCGGCCCCACTTTCTGGCCGACTCGGCGAATGTCGCGCGCTTGCGCGTCGTAGGGTTGGGCGAACGCTTGCCTTTTGCGATGCAGGCCGCCGTTACGCCGCTGTAGCCGTTTCTGCGGCAGTATTGGGTGAACTTGCCGCGATTGCTTTTCTTGATCTTGATCGCCATGACATCTCCTTCTTACAGCGTGGTAGCGCCAAGCGGCTTGAAGTGTGAAGAGAGTTCTCCCGCGACTTTCTTGATCGTTTGCTCCGATGCCTCGGTGATGACGCGGGCAGCGATGGCCGTCTTGACGGCGCGTCTGGGCCCGAGACCTCTTGGGCCGCGTAGCGGTTGGTTCAGTTGGGGTTGATCGATTGGATTGGAAGGCATTGTAATCTCCTTACGTGGTGTAAGGAGATTATACCATCATTCGCAGGTGCGTTCGTAGACTATTGTGCCGTCGCTGCTGTGAACGGCGACCTGTATGATGTCGGTGAAAGTCTCTGTCAGGCCGTAGGGCCCGTCCTCATCGGTAAACAGGAGTTCTACCGCGTCGTTATCGAACGATACGGCTTGCACGTTACTGAGGATGTTGTCCCTGCCGTCTTCATAGCGGATAATCACAAGCATGGATTATCTCGGCAGGTTCATGTAGGCGTTCATGCCGTGCTTGGCGATATACTTCGCCTTGTCCTCG
>JAOZOG010000223.1 GCA_029933395.1 Sulfurovaceae bacterium
GGACGTATTCCTTCAGCGGTTGGTTATCAGCCGACACTCGCGAGTGAGATGGGTAAACTCCAGGAGCGTATTACCTCTACGACCAAAGGTTCTATTACTTCGGTACAGGCAGTTTATGTTCCTGCGGATGACTTGACAGACCCTGCACCTGCATCGGTCTTTGCCCACCTGGATGCGACGACAGTACTGAACCGTTCGATTGCGGAAAAAGGTATCTATCCGGCAGTTGACCCGCTGGACTCTACCTCCAGAATGCTTGATCCACAGATCATTGGCGAAGAGCACTACAATGTAGCACGTGGTATTCAGCAGATCCTGCAGAAGTACAAAGATCTTCAGGATATCATCGCCATCCTCGGTATGGACGAACTCTCCGAAGATGACAAACTGGTCGTCGAGAGAGCAAGAAAGATCGAGAAGTTCCTTTCTCAGCCGTTCCATGTCGCAGAGGTCTTTACAGGAAGCCCGGGAGTCTATGTTACGCTGGATGAGACCATCGCCGGATTCAAAGGCCTGCTCGAAGGTAAGTATGACGATATGCCTGAAGCAGCCTTCTATATGGTTGGAAAAATGGATGAAGCCATTGCCAAAAACGAAAAAATGAAAGCGAAAGCATCCTAAACAAAAAGGATTTGTATGAAATTATTGAAGCTTGAGATTGTCACCCCGAAGGGGACAATCTATGACGGTGAGGCGAAACAGGTTACACTGCCGGGATCAGAGGGTGAATTCGGTGTGCTGCCTGAACACGCAACGTTGGTTTCGCTTCTGACAACCGGTGTCATCACGATCGAAATGCCCGATTCGAGCAAGATCGATGTAGCGATCAACTCGGGCTATGTCAAAGTCAACGAATCCAAGGTTACCTGTATCGTTGATGGTGCTGTCGCATTGACAGCCGGTGATTCGGATATTGCCAAAAAGATCAAAGAAGCGACAGAACTTCTCAAAAGCGCTGAAACTTCCAATACTGCCATTGCAGCGGCAGTCAGTAAAGTTGAGCAGATCGGTAAGTCTTTCTAACATTGGGTTTCTTCGGTATTCTTTCTGATTATCTAGTGCAGAGCAGTGCGATCACTCTGATCGTACTCTTGGTGCTCTCCATCTACTTCATCGCTACATTCTGGGTATTTTTTTATCGTTACTCTATACTGAAGCGCCGTGTCAATATCGAGACGGATTCACTCAAGATGCTCTATCTCGGCAGAAGCCATACCGTATCCAGCAACTCTCTACTGCATACCTACCTCAGCCGTGTCATAGAGCCCAATAGAGCCATTCTCGGGGCAGCATCCAGTGATGCGATCCGCAGCTCGACCAAAGGGTTGACGCTACTCTCGATTATCGCTTCGACGTCGCCGTTTATCGGACTTTTCGGGACGGTCGTCGGTATTCTGGAAACATTCAGCAGGCTGGGAAGTCAAAAAAGCGCTTCTCTCTCTGTCGTCGCACCGGCGATCTCTGAGGCATTGATTGCGACGGCTGCCGGCATCTGTGTCGCTATCTTTGCCTACTCGTTTCATCTTATTTTGAAGAGACGGGCCTATGAATTGAGTTCGCTTCTGGAGTCGCAGTCGGACGTGGTGCTCTCTCTGAGCGATGAGCAAGAGTAGATGGAGGGATGGCCGCAATGTTTGGATGGGACGACGATCCTGATTTAAATATCACCCCCCTTGTGGATGTCATGCTGGTGCTGATGGCGATCCTGATGATCACGGCACCCACGATCAATTTTGAAGAGCAGATCACCCTCCCCAAGGGCTCCCGAAGCAAAAAAGTCGAAAAATTCAAAACTCTGACAATCCGTATGGATAAGAACCAGAAGATCTATCTGGGCAAAGAGACCTATACGCTGGATGATTTTGCTGACAACTTTGTCCTCAAATCACGTGATTTTGATCTCAACAGCGATGTTTTTATCCGTGCTGATGAACGTCTGGAGTACAAAGACGTGATCTACCTGCTCAAAAGTGTGAAGCAGGTGGGATTCAGCAAGGTTTCGCTGATAACCGAATAATGGAACGACACTTCAAGCTCATCAGCGGCATTCTGGCTTTTCTCGTCTATTTCATCCTGCTGGGACTCTTGATCAACTACTTCAACCACCATAAAAGCAGAAAATCTATCCACTTTGTCGAAAAGAACAGCGACAGGATCGTGGTGTCACTCACTGATCTGCCCAAAAAGACGACCTCACCCAGGAAAAATCCAAAACCGAAAATCAAATCCAAACCCAAAGTAAAGCCTAAACCAAAGCCTAAACCCAAACCAAAAAAAGTACCGGAAAAAAAGAAAGAGGTCAAAAAAACACGCGCCAAAAAAGTGGAACCAAAAACGAAAGAGGAGCAGAAGAAGAAAAAAAAGGTGAGCATCGATAAACTCTTCGATAAAGTCAAAGAGAAAAAGCCCGTCGTGAAGCAGGAGTCGAAACCAAAGAAAAAGCAGGAGAAGAACAAAAAAGCTCAGAGACGGGATCGCGGTATCGAGAATGCCTATTTTGCCAAGGTCGAAAGGATGCTCCAGAACTGGCCTGCTCAGAGTGATTTCGCCGGAGAGAAGATCAAAGTGTGGCTCAGGATACGACAGGATGGCAGCTTCACTTTCAGAATCCTTTCCGCTTCGGGAAATGAATCGTTCAACAGTGAGTTGATCCAGTATCTCAAGCAGCTTCAACAGATAGGATTTGGCCGCCATCAGAATGCAAAGCCCTATGAGCTGGATGTTGAATTTATTGCCAAAGAGTAGAAAGCAGCGTCGGACAGATGTTCATATTTATTAATGAAGATTTCAAGGCCGGGCTGATACAATAGTTACTCAGATTATAGCCGGGGAGGCAGAGATGAGATATCTGATCATACTGTTTTTTACGTTTCAGCTTTTTGCAGTCGATGCTTCATTGAAGATCGAAAAAGATGTGGAGTCCAGAGCGAGGATTTCGCTGGTGGACGGTTCCGGTGCGCCACCGGCCATCAGTGAAAAGTTCTTCTCCACGATGCTCTCCGACCTGAAGATCAGTGGCCACTTTCTTCCGGATGCAGCACATCACCGGGCAGGGTATGAGAGCGGCACCATTGCGCCGACTCTCAAATCCAGGGATTATGTTCTCAAATACAGGCTGATCGAGTCTGGTGGACTCAGGGCAAATATCAAACTCTATCGTGCCTCCGATGCGACACTTATCGCAAGCAAAGACTATGCCATCGGTTCCGCTGCCAAATATCCCTTTATGGCGCACAAGATTGTCAGCGATGTCAATGCCATATTGAAATTCCCCGATGTAAGCTGGCTCAACCGATATGTCGTCTTTTCGCGCTATACCGGTGCTAAAAAGAGTGTCATTATCCTCGCAGACTATACAATGCAGTATCAAAAAGTTGTGATCAGGGGCGGGCTGAACCTCTTTCCGAAATGGGGTGATGCCCAACAGAAAACTTTTTACTACACCTCTTTCAACGGGGTACTTCCGACACTCTATCGTCTCAATATCTACAATGGATCGAGAACGAAAATCACCTCGTCGCAGGGTATGTTGGTCTGTTCGGATGTCAGCCGGGACGGAAGCAGACTCCTCCTGACGATGGCGCCGAATGCGCAGCCCGATATTTACGAGATGAGTGTGGGGTCTCGATCTGCCAGACGTATTACGAATTTTGCCGGTATCGATGTGGGTGGAAAGTATC
>JAOZOG010000224.1 GCA_029933395.1 Sulfurovaceae bacterium
CAACGGTTATGTGGTCGCAACGAACGAACACTTTCCCGAAAGATTCAATCTTGTCGAGTATAGTAAGAAGTATGAAGCCAACATAAGCAAGCCCTATGTGATGCTGATATTCGCACCGTATGCGCTTATTACCCAGAAATCGCAGCAAAGAGGACGGGTAGCACTTCTTCCTTCCGATGATGAGATCGCAGGGTTGTATGATAAAGGCGATGTGATGGATGCTACGATCGATGTGATAGCAGCCAAAGACAAAAACAGTGAAGAAAGCAAATTCAATATTGGTGTTGTTCAGGGATTCTCGGAGTTGGCAGATCAGATAGCTGCTTCGAAACATGTTAAACTGACAACTACCCTGCCCAATGAGACACGTACGATCATCGGTATTCTACAGGTCGTCGTGATCATCGGTGCGATACTTGTCTTCTGGATGTTCCTGTTCAGACCGATATTTATGAGGATAAAAAATGGCAAAAGAGAATAGAGAGAAGACCTACTGGCCCCATATGATACTGGGGTTCCTGTTGGTAGGGATCACTCTGGGGTATTGGACGGTAAAGTCGGCCTCATCAATACCGGTCCAGGAATCAAATGAATATATGTTGAAGTATCAGCAGGCCGATATGAACATCAATGAAATAATAAAAAGTGAAAAAGCTTTTAATGAAGCGTACACCATTGAGATCTTCGATGTGGAGATGCTTCCTGTCAAAAAGAACGAAGTCATGCACAGACAGCTCAAAGAGCAGGTGAAACTGGGAAAAGGTAAAAATGTTTTTACTTATGCCATTACAGCCAAAAACGGTGTAGCTGTTTCTGATGCCAATGTAAGTTTCCTTTTGACACGTCCCCATACCAAAAATGATGATGTCATGATAGAGACCGTTCCTTTCTCCGACGGTAAGTATAAGGTAAAGGTCTCTATCGAGAAGCCCGGACGTTATATTCTTCGTCTGAGAGCCAAGGTCGGTGGATCGATCGGGTATTCCGATATTCCGGCCTATTTGAAACCTGAATAGACAACCTGGCGGGATCCCTCGCCGGTCGTACAAACTTTCCTGTCATTTTGACATATTTCTTCTCTTCGTAGAGACACTGTGATATACTCTCTTTTATGAATCAGTTACATATTTATCCAACTTCAAGAGCACTCAGGAACATCAGTCAGTCACTTAGGAACAATGATGGGTTGCTGCCTGCATTAATGCGTATGGATGAGTTTGAAAAACGTGCGGTACTTATAGAAGACCGCATACAGATAGATCCTCTTCAGCGTATTCTTTTTCTCAGGGAAGCTTCAAAATTCGAAGCATTCTCCCTGCTTAAAGTCGATCGTGACCTGGTGCGGTTCTTCACCAGAAGTGATGCGCTCTTCAAATTCTTTGAAGAGCTTTCGGCAGAGCATGTCGATTTTGGAACACTGATACAGGCTGACCCCTATGCCGAGTTCGACAAGCATCTTGAGGTACTTGAAGAGCTGCGTGGGCGCTATAAAAAATTGCTTGATGAGAAGGGTTTGACCGACAAGACCTTTATTCCGGAAAGCTACAGACTGAATGAAGGCTTTATTAAAGGATATGAACAGATAGATATTTATCTTGAAGGGTATCTGAGCCGTTTTGAACTTGAGCTTCTGCAGAAGACAGCAGAATACACCAGGGTGATCATTCATTACAGTACAAGTATGTTCAATCGGAAAATGCTGGAGCGTTTTAAAATGTGCGGTATCGTGTTGAAGGAGGATCGTGAGGTGAGTTTCGACCTCGGTGCCGAACGGGTACTTGAAGATACGGCAACTGGTACGGCAATGCAGGCCTCTCTCTTCAGTGTGGAAGAACGGGATGAGCAGATCGTATTGGCTTTTCTCAAAATAGAAGAGATGGTACGCTCAGGTATTGCACCTGAGGAGATCGTCCTTGTATTGCCGGACGAGGGATTCAAAGAACACTTCATGCTGTTCGATACGCAGAACAATCTCAATTTTGCCATGGGATATGACTATAGCAATGGACGTAGCTATAAGTTACTTGAGGCACTTTATGGCTATATGCAGAAGCATGATGGAGAGAGTATTGAATTGATGGAACGCTATGGTCTTTTCAGGGAAAAGATCGACAGCCTGGATACTTCAGGACAAACCCGTGTCGAGGGCTTTTTCACGCTGCTTCAGGAGATGGTACTCCTCGATACGGAAAAGCATGAAGAGATAAAAGAGAAATACCACCATTTTCTGACGCTTTTCAAAGAGGAGAGCCTTACCTTCCGGGAATGGCTCTATCTGTGGCTGAAAAGCCTCTCCGTGATCACACTTGATGATGTACGGGGAGGCAAGGTAACGGTCATGGGGGTTTTGGAGACGAGAGGGATTTCATTCAGAGGTGTGGTGATCGTTGATTTCAACGAAGGGATCGTTCCTGCATCTTCGAGTAAAGATATGTTCCTCAACTCGACGGTCAGGGCTTTTGCAGGTCTGCCTACGAGAAACGACAGGGAAGCTTTGCAGAAACAGTACTACAACCGTTTACTGCAGCGGGCGGAGGAAGCGGTCATCATATACAGTACTTCGGAGAACAGGCTGCCTTCAAAATTCCTTTATGAACTCAAACTGGGAGAAGCCCTGCAGGTCAAAGCAGCGGTCGATCTGCTCTATGGAGGACCGGCCCGTCTGAAAGAAGAAAAAGATCCGCAGGTTGAGGGGTTCGATGCGTATGCCCAGACATGGTCGGCATCAAGACTGAAGACATGGCTGGAGTGCAAACGGAAATACTACTACCGGTATATCCGAAAGATCAGGGCCAAAGAGGAGGATGAACTCAATGAGGGGGCTTTTCTGCACAGGCTTATGGAGGAACTCTATAAGGATCGGGAACGATATGGTACAGAGGAGGAACTGACTAAGCAGCTGCACGGAGTGATGGAAACACTTTTACCTCAGGGGGATGCAAAGAGCCGTTACCGCAAACTGCTCTGGAGAGAAAAACTCAAAGGCTTTGTACGAAAAGAGATAGAGCATTTCAATGCATCCTGGAGGGTAGTTGGGAGAGAAGTGGAAGTGTCAGGCAAGATAGGCGGATTGAAATTCAAAGGACGTATCGACCGTATCGACCAGAATGCGACCGATACACTTGTCCTTGACTATAAAAGCGGCCATGTCGGGAAGGAACCCAAAAAACTCAATCCGGAGAAGATCACGGATTTCCAGATGAGTATCTACCGTGACCTGCTTCGGAAAAGATATCGGAATATCTCTCTGGCCTTCGTCAAAATATTGGAAAACGGGGAGAAGCAGCAGGTCACACTGCTTGAAGAGAGAAAGGCGCTTTTGGATGAGCGTATCGCAGAACTGAAGCAGACAAAGCATTTTGCAGCAGAGAAGTGTGAAGATCTGCAGAAATGTATCTATTGTGAATTTGCTTTGATGTGCGGAAGAGGGGAATACGTATGAGTTTTAAACAGTTTCTGGCCTATTCGGCATCAGCAGGCAGCGGAAAGACCTTTGCCCTTTCGGTACGCTACATCTCGCTGCTCTTCATGGGAGAATCTCCCGGCAGTATACTGGCAGCGACCTTTACCAACAAGGCTGCTGCAGAGATGCGGCAGAGAGTAGTTGATTCGCTGCGCCATCTCGAAGAGAATGAAGCCTTCCTCGAGGCTGTTTCGGTAC
>JAOZOG010000225.1 GCA_029933395.1 Sulfurovaceae bacterium
GATACCAAAGGGCTTTCTCCTTGATTTTGAAACTCTCCTGATCGTCACTGTCGTCACAGCCCCACTTCAAAAACGTGACAGGCTCCAGGTCATAACTCCTGCCTGAGACTTCGATCTTTTTGAGGGTTTTCGGTATCTTGCCCTTAAATCTCTTAGCCTTTTTGAAACCTCTCTTTTTGGCAATCAACAGATCTTCATACGCTATCTTCGCCGATGTGTCATAAAAAGTTCTCTTGAAAAAAAGTCTCTTCTTGCTCTTGACAAAAGGACGCATAATAGTTTTTTCTTTGACTGCCGTCTCTCCGACATAGCTCAGGTGATGGGTGTTCGTATCGAGTACCCACAGTTTCTCTTCCATTGGATCGTCCTGCTGCGGCAGGTATTCACTACTGAGAAAATAGAGCCTGTTGCCTACCCAGATGGGAGAGTAGGCGACCTCTTTGCCTATGCTGCCTATTTTTTTCGTTCCTTTCGGTTTTCCGTTGGTTCTGTACAAATTCAGGCTCTTTTTGTTTTTACCGTTGTATGCAAAAAAATAGGTGGTATTTTTATGTTTGATAAATCGACTTGCTGCGGGAATCGAGGGTGAGGGAAAATTTTGACAGTAGAAGTAGAGCAAGTGATAGTTTCCCAATGCTCCTGTACCTTTTTTTGTCAAGTCGCTATACCAGGCCTCCTGATTATTATCGAAGAGTATCGGCTTTTTCAGTTTGACACTATCTGCCCGTGCATCTCCTTCTTTGCCGACACTTCGAGTGCAGAGGACGTATCCTTTGTAACTTTTATCCGCCCAGCCGCTCTTTGCTTTTTTGAAATTGGCAAAAGCGCCCACCTTGGATGATTTGCTGTCACGCGTCCAGAACCAGACATCGTCATACTTCCCGCCCAGTGGCGGCATTTTAGAAGCAAAGGGTGACTTGACATAGAGGCCGTTCTTTGACGGTGCATCTGCCATGATCGCTTCCAGCTCCTTGCGGCTCGCAACCCTCCAGCCGTCATAGCCCTCCAGTTTGAGTTTTTGACAATAGCTCTGCGCCTTGCTCCATCGCCAGACACGCATCCCCTCCCAGTCAGTATCGAAGATCTCCTTCTCTTTTGGAGTAAAAGCCTGATTCTGATACATCGTGTCGCTGATGACAACGGTATCTTTTGCCAAAGCGAACTGCAAAGCGACAATCCATAGAACCCAAACGATCAAAAACCGCATCATAGCGCCCGCCACCATTTGTCAAATCCTTTCGGGAAGCGCTCGGCAAAAGCCATCAGCGTATCGTAGTCGATCCGCTCCTTTTTGCCTGCGGGGTCATAATACCAGCCCAGCTCATCGGGCTTGTCGTTATGATAGAGAAGTGTATATTTCACCTTCCCGTCAGGATAGTACGCTTTTGCCGGCCCCTCTTTCACGCCATTGCGCCAGGTAACGGTATAGAGGAGATTACCCTGTTTATCATAGTTCTTTTCGACACCGTTTTTCTTGCAGTCTCGATAGGGCATCTCTCGCTTGAGTCTCTCCGTCCCGCAATACCACACCCTCTCCATGCCCTGCCGACAGCCGTTCAGCACCATCTGTACCTCCGGCTTCCCTTTGCAGTAGGTCACCAGCTTTTTTTCCGTGCCATGATCATAAGTCAGACGATATATCAGATCGCCACTGACATAGCTGTACTTCTGCTCCACGCCATGTTTTTTGCCATCGAGCCATGGTATAGAGCGGATCATCTCCCCTTTTTGATTGTATTCTCTGACTTCCCGTTTTTCACCATGACGATAGCGTACCGCCTTGTAGGGCCAGCCGCCTTCCACGCTATACTCTCTTGCCCACCCGTCGCGTACACCGTTTTTGTACGTTGTCTCGAAGCGTATCTTTTTGTTTCTTTTGTCATAGCGACGAACGATACCGTCTTTTTTGCCATTTTTTTCCGGTGTAATGATATAGACAGACTGGTTTTCACTGCGCAGGATCATACGATCACCATTTGTTTCGTTCTTCCCACCCTTCCATACCGCTTCGAAAGCAGGCGGATACACCTCCATCTTTTTGGCATGCAGCTGAAGTTTTGGCTCTGGTTGCGATGACACACATCCACCCAGCCAGAAGAGAAGTGTCAAGCCCCACACCGTCATTGCTATTTTCATTGTCTGCTCCTCACTTTATTTCGCTGATCGTGCCGTCCGGTTTGACATCATAGCTATCCCCCTGGGGCATCATCGCTCCCTTGCAAAATCGTGCCGTATATCCTCCGACTGTTCTGCGGTAGCTGCAGACATCTATTTTGCCATTGAGTCTGAGCCAGAGCAGTAGCTCTGCAGGCGTATCGATTTTCCCCAAAAATTGGCGCAGCTCACGCCTGTCCGTTATCTTATGTGCTCTGCCTGCATCATCAAGATAGACAATCCATTCCGCCGGCACCGGACCGAGGACAGAGCCAACAGGTGGAACATAGAGTCTCATTCCGTTTTGATCTTTTTGCGAAACCTGGACGATCGTATCCTTTAGCTTCTCCTCCAGTGACCGATAGATCTCCGGATCATACCGGCAACGCACTCCGGAGTAACTCGAATAGAGTGTAAAATACCGGATATCTGGAGAAAGGTGAAAATCTTTCAAGCGGTAATCGCAGAGTTTTTTGAATTGTTTTTCGGTGATATCGGGAAGGGGTTGCCGGCATCCTGCAAATAATATCGCAGCAATAAAAAGCACTGATAGTAATACAACATTTCTTTTCACGCAGTCTCCTTCAAGCCGGATGACGCAATAGAATCACAATAAATACTTCTATTGCATCATCCGAACTCAACATAACGGAAGAAGACTGCAAACTTTATGGAGCCGTTTCCGACTCCCCAGTGAGAACAATACTCTCCTGCTACTTTTTCAAAGTCTCCTTATCGGCAGACATTTGCCCTTACATCATTGTTTGGATAGAGGTAGACTTCCACCCTTCGGTTAAGCGCCATATTCTTCTCGCTGGTATTGGGTACGAGCGGCTTACTGTAGGAGCATCCCGTCACATAGCTGTGATTCTGGATACCGGTCGCATAGAGTCTGTCAGCCACACTCTTCGCCCGCTCTTCGGAGAGTCGCATATTGTAGTCGTAGCTGCCACGTTTGTCGGTATAGCCTGCCACTTCGACGATCGTCTGCGGGTACTGTCTGAGGATTTCGCCCACTTTGCCCACTTTGTAGGAGGCGCTGCGTGTCAGACGGGAAGATCCGGTAGGGAACATCATCCGGTCGCGGAACATGATCTTGACATACTGCCCATTGTTGGAGACGATCAGGTCCTGCTCAGGATCGAGATAGGCCAGCGGATCATTGTTGACCCCGGTACCCAGAGAACGTGCAATGTCAGCCGCCTGCTGATCGAGACTGTATCCGATCAAGCCTCCTGCTGCCGCTCCGATCGCCGCGCCGATCGCTGCATCCCTACCCGTACCACCGGCCAAACCACCGATCGCTGCACCGGTTGCCGCTCCTCCGACGATACCGTCAGTCGTATAGCTCGTACCTGTAGAGGCGCAGCCTCCTATCATTGCTGCCGCCAGAGCTGAAATCACTAAAGGTTTCCACATTTTCATCATTCTCTTCTCCTTGATTTTTGTATTCACTTAAGTATATCAAAAAAAGATTACGGGATACCCCTCCTGCGTTTTC
>JAOZOG010000226.1 GCA_029933395.1 Sulfurovaceae bacterium
CAAAGGAAGGGTGTGCCGTGTGATTCTCGAGGCCTGCGATAGGGGCGTAACCGGGGCTCGGGAACGGTAAAAAGTTAATAAGTCAAGACCGTCCACGTTTCCTTGCCCGGTTCCTTCCTGGTACCCGGATGAACGACGTATAGAGTTATTGCTTTTCCCACAGTTCAAATGATCTATCACCGGGATAGATACTTTGGTGAATGAGAATACCCAGCATTCTCTCTGTCAGGACTTTAAGGCGAAAAGGCCCGGCAAGCACGTAACTTGTTGAATTTGCAAGATTCAAGACACCGCACGGCGTAAGACCTATCTACAGATTTCACGAAAACGCCAGAAATCGGCACATAAAGCGCAATGAAGGCAAATTTTCTCTTGACATGTAAGACCCCACCATGTATAAGCGCAACATGGCTCATTTCCACGTCAAGAAGAAAAAAGGAAGACCCTATCTCTACGTGCGCGAGATCGCCAGGGTCGATGGAAAACCCAAGGTCGTAAAACAGATCTACATCGGGCCCCCGGAGCGTGTCGCTGCATTGGTGTCCGGAGAAGCCGACGAAGAAGCAACTCTCAGTTGCGAGGAGTTCGGTGCCCTGTGGCTGGCGAACAGAATCGACCGTGACGTCGACCTGGCCGGGCTGGTTGACGATGTCGTACCACGCTCCAAGAAGGAGAAGGGCCCGTCGGTCGGAGAGTACTTCCTCTACTGCGTGCTGAACCGCATGGTGGAGACCAGGAGCAAGAATCGTCTTGCCGAGTGGTACCGCAGGACGGCCATTCAGCAGATTCGCCCGGTGGACATCGACGAGTTGACCAGCCAGAGGTACTGGGAGAAGTGGGACCGCGTCGGAGAAAAAGACCTGGAAGACATCGGGCACCGGTTCTTCGAGAAGATCTGGAAGCTGGAGTCGCCGGAGGCAGATTGTCTGCTTTTCGACACGACCAACTACTACACCTTCATGGCCAGCGACACCGACTCCGATCTTGCCGTACGAGGCAAGAACAAGGCCGGCCGCCACCACCTGCGCCAGATAGGGCTCGGCCTGCTGGTGGCCAGGGAAAGCCGGCTGCCCCTGTACTACAAGGTGTATCCGGGAAATCTCCACGACAGCCGGCTTTTCAGGGCGGTCATGGACGAGATGTTCGGAATTGTCTGCGGGCTGAACAGGACCAAGGAGCGGCTTACAGTCGTCATCGACAAGGGAATGAACTCCGAAGCCAATTATGCATGGATCGACGAGCATTCCCGCATCCACTTCGTGACCACGTATTCGACATACTTCGCCGAGGAGTTGGCCACGATACCGATGGACTACTTCGAGCCGGTCGACATAGAGAAAAACAGGCGCCTCGAAAAAGACGGCAAGGAGGGAGACCGTCTCCTGGCTTACCGGACCGACGGATTTTACTGGGGCAAGAAAAGAGCCGTGGTGGTAACCCACAACCCCGTGACGGCCAGGAAGCAAAATTATACGCTGGACTCGAAGCTTGAAAAACTGAGGCAGGAGCTGCTTGAGATGCGAGCCAAGGTTCGCGACCGTGAACCTCACTGGCGGAATCCCGGGGCGATAGAAGAGAGATATCTGAGAATCTGCGAGCGTTATCACATCCCGTCCGATCTCTACACGCTCGAGTTCGAGACTACCCGCGATGGCCTTACCATGAGCTTTCGAAGGGACGCCTACCGGGTTCGACGCAAGCGTGAAAGCTTCGGCAGAAACATCATAATAACCGACAACACCGATTGGCCGACGTCGGACATAGTTCAGTCCAGCCTCGATCGCTGGGAAGTCGAGAACCGCTTTCGTCTCAGCAATGACTACGAGCTCGTCAACGCCAGGCCGGTCAGGCACTGGACGGACTCGAAGATCCGCTGCCACCTGTTCACCTGCATCGTGGCGATGACCTACCTGAGAATACTGGAGCTAAGGCTTCTTTCGAATGGCATCAAGAGAACGGCGTCCATGGTCATGGACGACATGCGGCACCTTCACTCGGTGCTGAGCTTGAAGGGTGGTCGCCGCAAGCCTCAAAGACGTCTCGAGACCCCCTCGAAGACCCAGGCTGAAGTCCTATCGGCTTTTGGTTGTCGGATCGACAAGCGTGGGGTCTTACAGGAATTTTCCGGATAACCAGAATATATTCGGGTAGTTATCAGGGTTTTTGCTCCTTAACTCTTAAAGTCCTGTAAAACTTGCAAAAAAGATCTGGTGCTTTGAACCATGTTTGCCAATGTGGCCTTATGTTCTTTGTTTATACGGCTACGAGAAGATTCGTCAGTATTTGGCATACAGGGCATGTGGTGCTTTGATTGATTTAATCCTGGACTACTGTATATTATGACCGTCACACCATATAAGAACAAACTGCTGATTCATTCCGGCGGGTCTACTCAATAATGCATAATTACATGAGTTTCCCGTTTGCAGATCGGGCAGCAGTCATCCAAAATTTTTGGCCTTCACGCTTTTGCGAAAATCGGTGTTGAAATAAAAAGGGTGCAGATCCTACATTTCTATACATATACCTACAGTTAGGTATATTTCCTGACATCATGCTGCCTTCGCTTTCGCAACGTACGGTGTCGCGGTTTCCGGTTGAGATGACAGCGTGAAGAGCTGGTGTGATTCAAGATACGCTTCGAACTCTTCCCACTGGCCGTTGAGAAGGATGCAACGAAGGTGAAGTATTTTCTCTGCTCGCCCCCGACCCCACCTCATGCCGGGACCGTCCAATCGCATGCCGACCAGGTTACGCACAGCTCCTTCTACCACCCCGGTGCCGATGTCCAGATCCCGGCGACGAAGTTGCGCATACCGCATCCGCGAGATGTGCTCCTCGAAGTAGGCGATGACCTTCGAAAGCCTCTTCCTCTTGCCTTTGTTGCCTGGCCCTTTCCGCGGTGTCCGGGCAAGCTGGAGCTTAAGCTCCCGCAGAACAGCTCGCTGCGCACCGCGTCTCAAGGCCTTCACCTGATGCTCCACCCACTTGTGCAACTCCCTCGAGCCCTCCGGATGCATGCACTCTCCGGCGCTCCAGAGCTTTTCCACCACATGGTACCAGTCGATACACACCTCCGCCTCGGGGAAGTACTTCTTCTGCATCCGCCAGATGTGATCGAAACCGTCGGCCATGAAGACGCACTCCTTGCTGCCGTAACCGCGCTTGTCTGCCTCCCGGCGCAGCCAGATGAACAGTGCCTCATGGCTGTCGAAAGTGGCGTACACCCGCTTGTTGATGGGACCCTCGAGTCCCTCGGGCGTCCGCTCCAGCGTGTACAGGACGCCCACCACCGCCATCTTGGCGTTCTTGGATTTCTTCCCCTTGGTCCGTCGCTTGCGAGGGTGCTTGCGACGCCTCATACGACGCGCCCTGCGGCCGGTCGTGTTCAGATTCTTCTGCTTGGGCCGACAACGACGCCCATACTCGACATCGTTGATCATCGGCGCACCCTTGGCATCCACCTGGATGATCAAGATCTCCCCGTCGTCATCAGGGGGCGGACACTGCTCCAGGAAGGCTCTCGCTTCATCTCCGGTCGCATCTACCATTCTCATCACCGCTCTTGGGCTGGGGGCCCACTCGAAAAAGTCCCTGAAGGTGGCACGCGCGTTGGCATATGCCATCTGCGCGCACAACCGCGCCAT
>JAOZOG010000227.1 GCA_029933395.1 Sulfurovaceae bacterium
ATCTGGATATACCTGTTGATTTGGTACTGTACAATAAAGCCAATGACTTGCTAAAAAAAGAGATAGACAAAGGAGAGAAGTTACGAAAAGAGTTTGTGGTGTTTTGGGAATAAGTGCCAGGATGGCAAACTGGAATACAGGGTGGCGATAGGATCTCTCAAAAGGGACCGTTAAAATTGCCGCCTATTATTATCAGTTTTTGTAAATATCGGAGTGGGGACACTCCGAATCTACGCAAAACATCATTAGTGGCCGCAGATCAGAGTCATCCGACTCAAATAAAATAATCTCATCGGTGCTAAAAACTAAATGAAGTGCATATCGGTATAATAGCGTAATTGAAAATACAGGGTACTATAATGTCTGAAGCAATACAACGTGTAGAAAAAGCGATAGAAGAGATCAAGAGAGGCAGGATGGTCATCATGATGGATGATGAGGATCGGGAGAATGAGGGGGATTTGGTCTATGCGGCGACTTTCAGTACGCCTGATATGGTCAACTTCATGGCCAAAGAGGCCAGGGGGCTGATCTGTACGCCTATCACCAAAGAGATGGCGGACAAGCTGGATCTGATGCCTATGGTCAGCAACAACGACTCCAACCACGAAACCGCCTTTACCGTCTCGATCGATTCGGCGACAGCGACGACGGGTATCTCTGCGGCTGAGAGGGATGACTGTATCTCCAGACTTGCCAATCCATTGACGACAAGCGGTGATTTCGTCCGTCCGGGCCATATCTTCCCGCTGATCGCCAAAGATGGAGGTGTGCTGGTGCGCACGGGGCACACGGAGGGTTCTGTAGATCTCTGCAAGCTGGCAGGATTGGCGCCGGCTGCTGTGATCTGTGAAATCATCAAGGACGATGGGAAAATGGCACGGATGGAAGACCTGAAGCTCTTTTCGAAGCACTATGACATGCCGATCGTCTATATCTCGGATATCGTAGAGTATCGCCTCGCCAATGAGAAACTGGTGAAACGGATCGCCGAAGAGGAGAGCCTGCTTCGGGGTATCAAGGTCGAGAAGATCACGTATCGCGACCATCTCGAACGCGACCATACCGCGATCCGATTCTATAGTTCGCACAAGACTGCCAATGTCAAGTTCCACAACATCGGAACGGATATCAAACTCCTGCTTGACGACAAGAAGTTCGATGCACTCAATCACGCCATCGACTATCTCAAAAAAAACGGTGGTATCCTGATCTTCCTGGATACGAAAGTGATCTCCGACGAACAGGCCAAGGAGTTCGGTGTCGGGGCGCAGATCCTCAAAGACCTCGGAATCGAGAATATTCGCCTGATCACGACGAACAGGGAGACCGAGTTTGTCGGCCTGGCTGGGTTTGGGCTGGATGTCGTCGAAAAGATCGTCGTTGTCTGAGAGATCCCTCTCTCGACTCTTTCACCACAAGACCATCACCTCCATCCACCTCTGGGGCATGTTCGTCATGCTTCTCCTCATCGCACTTTTTATCGCATTGGTGGTACATGAAGAGTATGCCGATTTTGACAGGGAAGCGGCGCAGATTCGCAAACGCTATATCCAAAAGCAAAAAGAGTCTATCGTCTTCGATACCGAACGGGTGTTGGGCTTTATCCGTCACGCATACCGCAGTCACCGTGATGTGACCAATGAAGATAAACTCAAAAATCAGGTAATCGATGCGATAGAGCACCTCTATGGCAGGCAGGATGGTACAGGATATATTTTCATCTACAGCGACAAGGGTGTCAAACTCTCCGACCCCGTCCAGACGCAGGATATCGGTAAAAATCTCTATGACTACAGGGATGTCGATGGGGTGCAGGTCATCAAAGCGTTGATCGATAATTCCAAAAAGGGAGGCGGGTTTGTTTCGTATCAGTGGATGAAGCCTACGACGGGTGAACTGAGTCCAAAGATCTCTTATGCCCGATATTTTGAACCCTGGGGATGGATGGTAGGGACGGGTGTCTATCTCGATGAGGTGGAGAAGCTGATCGGGAGTGAAAGGACGGCACTCAAAGAGCGGCTGATCAAGTACCTGATGGAGATCCTCTCTCTGGCGGTGATCCTCACCGGATTGGGCTTCATTCTGGTGGTGATCATCAACCGTATCATCGCACGGGAAATCAACACCTTCAGCCAGTTTTTCAAAGACGCCTCCAGGAGTTACCGGGAGATCGATACCGACCAGGTGCATCTGGGTGAGTTCAAAAAGATGGTGAAGTACAGCAACCGTATGGTCAGCGAAATCCACAAGCGGAAAAACCGGCTCAAAAAAGCCAATCTCTCACTCGAGAAAAAGGTGGCCGAGAAGACGGAGGATCTCCGAGAGCAGAACAGGCTGCTGGAGGAGGAGAAGCGCTTCAGCGAATCGGTCGTGCAGGCCCAGGAGAGCTTCATCAAACACTCTATCCACGAGATCAACACGCCGCTTGCCGTCATCATGACCCATATCGATATCTACAAGATGAAATATGGGGAAAACCGATATCTCGGCAAAATAGAGGCAGCCTCCAAAATCATCGCTACGATCTATGACGACCTCAGCTATATGGTCAAGAAAGACCGGCAAATCTACGAGAAAGAACGGATCGATTTCAGTAGCTATCTGGCGGAGAGGATCGATTTTTTCGACGAGGTAGCCGCCGGGAACCGGCACCGTATCATTGCCCGGATCGAGGAGAGGATCAGGATTCGATTCAGTGTGACGGAACTGCAGCGGATCATCGACAACAACCTCTCCAATGCGGTAAAATATGCGAAAAAAGATACCGATATCCTGGTCAGTCTTGTGCATGAGGGGAGTGACATCGTGCTGCGCTTCGAGACAGCGTCGAAGCGGATCGCAGATACGAAGCGGATCTTCGAAGCGTTTCACCGGGAGGAGGACGGCATGGCCGGGATGGGCCTGGGATTGGAGATCGTCGGGAGTATCTGCCGCAAAGAGGGGGTGGAGATCGATGTGCTCTCAGATGATGAGCGTACACTCTTTACCTACCGTTTCAAACAGGAGGAGAGAGGATGAGGGTGCTGCTGCTCGAAGATGAGTTGATGCTTCAGAGTGCGATAGAGGAGTATCTCGCGGCGACGGGCTATGAAGTCGATGCCTGCGAGGATGGTGAAGAGGCATACAGGGCAGTAGGCAAAAAGCGCTACGATCTCTTCATCTTCGATATCAACACCCCTTCGATAGATGGATTGTCGCTGCTCGAAAAGCTCCAAAAAGAGCGTATTTTCGTCCCGACGATCTTCATCAGCGCCATTACGAAGATCGAGCAGATCAGCAAGGCATACGAGCTGGGTTGCTACGACTACCTCAAAAAGCCATTCCATCTCAAAGAGCTGACACTTCATATCGAACGCCTGATGAAGATCGCCGATATCAAGGCGAAAAGCATCGTGAATTTGAGCAGAATGTACAGCTATGACCTGGAACATCGACGTCTCTTTTTTGACAACGAGGAGCAGGTACTGACACTCAAACAGCTGCAGATTGTCCATCTCTTCGCCTCCAACAATGGAAATGTCGTCAGTTTCGAAATGCTCCGGCACTATGTCTGGGATGACGATCCTGTAGACAATGCAACGATCCGTGCGGAGATCCACCGGGTGAAGCGGGCACTCAAGGAGGAT
>JAOZOG010000228.1 GCA_029933395.1 Sulfurovaceae bacterium
AAACGCCCATATGCTTAAAACAAATACTTCCGGTGTGTGCGGTGTGGGTTGGCATACAGGTAAAAATAAATGGCAGGCACGAATTACAATAAATCATAAAAATATACATTTGGGATATTTTGATAATATACAGGAAGCGGTATGTGTAAGAAAAGAAGCAGAAAAAAAATACGGGGGATTTTCAAAAAGACACGGTAAAGAAAAACGATATCCACCTTCAAAACTTTTAGCTTTTCATGAAAAGATGCTAAATTCGAGGCGGGTTAAAAACATATCGAAAAAACTTATCAAAAAATCTACAACAAAGGTAAAAAAATCTACAAAGAAGGTGAAAAAAATCACAGTCAAACGATTACAAAAGACTTATAATTATGATCCGGTAAGTGGTACTATAGAAAAGAAAAAAGCCACACGGTTCGAAAAAACCCCAACAAAGCGTCAAATACTTTTTGCACTATTGAAAGATCGTTTCCCGGATCGCAATGAAATATTATTGTTTAAAAACGGAAACAAAAATGATTATGCGTTTGATAATTTGATTTTTACAAGTTTGGATAAAATGAATTTACAATTGAGTATGAAAAATCATGTACCCACAGAAACAAATCCATATCCTGGTGTTTCTTTTATGAAATCTAAAGGTAAATGGCGGGCACGCATTGGTAAAGCGGGTAAAAATCAGAAATATTTGGGATTATTCGATACCAAAGAGGCGGCAATCACCGCAAGAAAGAAGGCTGAACAATGAGATTGACCGAAGCCGAAATCGAGAAAATCAAAAACAAGCATACCGAATGGGAATTGGAGGTCCTTACCTGTTTCAGGGCCAAAAAAGAGGTGCTCATCCGGCGTGAAGACCTCTTTCTGATCATTGGCGGCACCTATGCGAGTGCACAAAAGCGTGCCGATCGCATCGGATTGAAGCCTTTGGTTCGTATGACACCCGCAATCAACCGTCTTTACCGCCTTTCAGACCTCATCCCCCACTCGGAAATGTGCAAAACCCTTGAAGAGGAAGAGGAAACCACCGCTTCCCCCATGGATGAAGATGATTTTGGCGACGAAAGCGGGTTGAGCCTGGAAAAAGTCTCTTTGGAAGAGGCGAAGCGCCGGGCCGAGGTCGAGAAAGTAAAGAACATGCGGTTGAAAAACGCCCAACTTTTGGGCGAATTGATTCCGTCCGATCAGGTGGATCGTGAACTCGCCACGCAAGCGGCGCTGCACATATCGCTTCTTAGAAACGAGCAGGCGGTGTTTCCCAACCTTTTGGAACACAAATCACGTGAAGAGATCGAGGTACTGGTGCGACAATACCACCACGACGAGATTCAAAGGCTTCATCGTGAGTTGGAGAAGCGAAATTTGGAGGCTTTGAACTCTCCGGTGATATCCGACCTCATTTTGGGCATTTTGCAGAAACTCGATGACGGGGAGACCGTGGAGGGTATCATGCAGTGTTTGAACATCGAGCACGATGTGGATTACGAAGAGGAAGTGGCGGTGAAGCGGTACGAGCGCCGGGATGCCAACGCCAAATTTGTCGACGCTTTCGAAGAGGGGGAAGACATTGTTTAAACGTGTAGGTCGCCGCACACTCAACGCTTACACCCTCCCGGAACCCAAACCCATTCGTGACTGGGCGGCCGAAAACGTGGTCTTTACGGACTCGTCGGTCTCCCCGATTCCCGGCAAGTTCAAATTGGAGAACAGTTGGCACATGGGTATGGTGTTCGACACTCTCGATCGCCGGGAGGTGAGCGAGGTTTACTGCAAGTTCGCTTCCCAGTTGGGTAAGTCGTTGATCACGATGATTTACGCCGCCCACAAACTCGATCAGAACCCGGCTTACATCGGTTACTACGTGCCGGTGGAGAACAACCTGTCCCGCATCATCCAGGTGAAGATCGATCCTGTTTTGAAATCGATCCCGATTGTCTGGAAAAAGTTCGTCGATTTCAAGTCCGACAAGATCATGGACGATGAACAAAGCCAGCGCGGTCGTGGCAAACAGTCGATGAAAATGGTGGCGGGCGGCGGTCTTCTTATCAGTGGATCGAGCGTTTCAAACCGTAAGTCTGTTACATTACAATCAATTATATTTGATGAGTGCGGGGAAATGGAATCCTCAATCGTCGAAGAGGCGAGTGAACGTCTCAAATCGTATCTCAAATTCTTTCCGAAACTTCTGGCGGTATCTACCATCGTCGCCCCGGACGATGCCATTTGTACCTCGTATGACCGTGCGGAATGCCAGATGGAATACCACTATGTCTGCCCGGATTGCGGCGGCACGTTTTATCCGACAAGCAAGACGTTCAAGTACCCGAAGCGTGAGGAATACGAGCATCTCGACGATACCGATTACAACCGCATGTTGGAGGAAGAGGCATCGATCGAGTGCCCGGATTGCCAATACCGTATCAAGGAGGCCGAGCGCCAGGTGATGTTGTTTGGCGGCCGGGGCATGCGATGGGTATGCGTGAAGGGTGATTATGACAAAGCCCGCACGATAGGGTTCAGCGCGAACTCTCTCCATTCCGGTTTTGTTCCGCTGCACGCCGTGGCCCAGAAACTCTATAAAATTTCGTTGTCGTCCACCCAGGAAGAGGAATTGGAAGTCTTCTATCGCGGCTGGTTCAACGAGTTTTATCATTCGGCCGAAGAGGAACAGACGGACGCCCAAATGGTCGTGGAACGATGCGGTTACGACATCGAGCCGTTGACGGTCCCGGACGACACGGTGGCCGTTTATCTGGGCGTGGACGTGCAGAAAGATCACTTCTGGTGCATGATCGAGGCGTTCCGTGAGGGCGGCAACAGCGTGATCGTTTTCGCCGAGCGGTTGGAGAGTTACGGAGACGTTGCGGATTTGATGGATGTCGAGTTGTACTATGAGGACGGGGAACTGTACATGCCGGGCATCCGTCGTACCGGTATCGACTTGCAGGGGTATGTGGAAACCGATACGATCTTCGACGAGAAAACGGGTCAGAATAAGACGGTCATCGTCAAAAACGTACCGGAAGAGACCCGTCTGTTCGTGTTGGAGCAGGCCGAATTGCGGGGTATCGATAACGATTTTGAGCGCATCTATGGCATCAAGGGCGTTGATTTTTTGCCGGATGAAAGCATGTACCGTATCGCCACGCAGCAGGTGAAGATCGAGGCGTGGTCACAGGAGCGTGATTTTAAGTTCATCAAGATGGGTTCCGTCGCCGCCAAACTCTCTTTCATGTCCAGGCTCAACCGCACCGTTTTCAATCATAAGGGTGGCAAGCTCCAAATAGCCCAACCCATTCTCGACAAGTACCAGGGCGAGAACGACCGTTTTCATCTGGCGCACCAGATCACCAGTGAGATTTACACCTGGGACCCGAACGCTCCAAAGAGCACGAAGCGGGCGAAGCGTAAAACTTTCATCAAAACCAAAAAGCAGAACCACTTTCTCGATTGCGGGGCGATGATAGAGTGTTTGGCTTCGATTGACCGCGTGGACCGTTTGCGGTCGACAAAACCAAAGAAGGATGTCAGACGTGAGGGGCAGTTGAAACAGCTCTT
>JAOZOG010000229.1 GCA_029933395.1 Sulfurovaceae bacterium
CTGTGGACATCCCTTATCGGCATACTGTCCTCTGCAGTTCTATCTCGCTCAATGGTTCCGTCAGCATCTGGTTGGTGCTGTATACGATACTGTCGGCTTCTTCTTTGCTTCCGGTCAGGTCTTTTACAAACCTGTGAAGCCGCATTAGATTTACGTTCCTGTTGCCGACTATCGAATTTGTCAATGCCCATCTAATCATACCTTGAATTCTTCCGTTTTCGCTGATGCTTGTCGTATCTATCGAGCTCATTGCCTGCATCACTTTTTCCTCTTTTTCCGTATTCGGAATACAGCAGGATACGTCGAACAGTTCTCCTTCGTTCGTGAAGATTTCAGCATTTTCGTTCGGATACCATCCTCTCGATATATCTCTTGTGCTTTCATCGTATACCGGAAGTTCGAGTATGTCGGCTATGTTTTCCATCATTCCCTTGTGCTGTTCGTTGTTCAGCGAAAATTCTATCTTTGTCGGCAGTATGATTCTGAATCTGTCGCATTTCGTTTCTCCGTTTTTCTCCTTTTGATGGCTTCTTGTCGTCGCTATGATATAGGTATACGGTGTCAGCAGATTTTTTGCCTCTTCGATCGTCATTCCTGTATCGATATCGAATGCGATACAGTTTTGCTTTGGTATGGCATTCTTCGAGCTTCGTTTGTCGTCTTTGAAATGTGCGAACGAATACCATCCGATGCTTCCGTCTTTCACAGCCGCTTCTACGCTTGGTTTCTCTCCGAAGAATGGAACCTTGACCGCCTTGCATCCTACGATCGACATTGGTTCCTTTTTTCCTTCCGGTTTCGGTGCGATACTCATAATGATTTTGTTTATATCGGTCTTTGGAAGCGGACTCATTCTCAGAATGTTTCCATTGATTTTCAGATTCATATTTTTTCTGAATGCCAAGTCTTCGAGCAATTCGAACTGAAGGTCTTTGTCCTGCTTGCTTCTGAATATGATTCCTTTCTCTATGAACTCTGTCACATTCATTTTTTTGTTGTGCTTCAATAGTTCGAACATCGACATATAGGCCATAGACGGCTCGATTATTGTAGCCATATCGTCTACGCTTCTGTCGAGATATTCGATTGCATACTTCATGTGTCGTGGTTCCACCGCATTGGATAGATCGAGAATTGCGACCAGTCTCGAGAATCTTCGTATCATATATTCCGATTCGATTTTGATGCTCTGAATCTGATTCTTTCCTGTGTTGTCTTTATTGTATATATCGACCATTGCCTGTCTGTATTCCGATAGCAGTTCCTGCGCTTTCGTGCTTATCGGAACCAACCTGCCGTGTTCGGCATTTTTGTTTGACAGTTTTATTGCGTGTTCTACCACTTTTTCAGCATAATCTTTTAGCATCTCCATATCGGATATTCTGTCGTTTTTGTCGAGCAGTTCGATATTTTCATAGTCGATCCATACAAACAGAGATCGTCTTCCAAGACCTGACGTTACGAGATTTCGCAGCTGGTTCAGTTTCGATTCGCTGTTTTTGAATACATCCTGCGACCCGAACAACAGCATATTCGTTCTGACATTTTCGACCGGTTTGTATTTTTCGTTGACTGTATTCATTCCGTTGAAATTTCCGTCTTCCCACAGCTCTACGAGCACTTCCACTGCGTCCGAGCTGCTGAAATCGTTTCCTATTTCCGACGAAATAACATTCAGTGATCCAATATCTATTTTGTTGAAGAAATTCGCTACGCGCATAAATCCTTCGATCGTGCCTCTTACCGGTACTTTGTATGATGTCGGAACGATATAGTCGATCTCTCCGTCCGTTTCGTTTCCTTCCGGCAACGTTCCGTTAAGCATTTTGAATTCGGAGGTTACGTTTTCCGTGAATTTGCTGCAAAACGGTTCGAATACATTCTCTATCGTTTTCAGCGTAGCATCCTTTCCCGTTCCGCTTCTGGCAAGTGTTACGCCATAGAAATTTGTCTGCTTCAGCATCATCGTCGACGCAAGGGAACCAACGACGAACCACATTGCATTTTCGGTAATCTTTTTGTTTATCCGTTTTCCGATTCGATATTCAGCTTCTTCGTGAACCGAATCAATAAACCGTTGAAAATTCGACTTTGTTTTCATCGAACCATTCCTTTCCGTTCCTTTTCAGATACTCATTCAATCCTTTCGGTATTTTCAGTGTTATCTGCACTTCCATGCTCGGTGCATATCCTCCTGCAAACGACAGGTTGTCAATCATATCGTTTTCTACAAGTTCTCTCAATATGGCCCAGGCGATATTGTTGTCCCGTAATTGTCTCTCTATTTTCGCTTTTGTGCATATTTCGTATGGAACCAACCCCGGACTTGTTTTCAATCTGGTAGACAGCAGATCGATGACAAGCTCTTTCGCTTCATCGCTCATCTTTGTATTCTTCCCGATCCATCTTCTTATCGAGTTTCTGAATCTGTCGTATTCAGATTGAACGTCCATCCCGTGCCTCCGTCATCTTTTTTCGATTCTTTCGTTTCGGTTTCGCTGTTCCGCTTTTTGCCTCTCCAGTCGAACGAGTTTTCGATCTCTTTTGGCAACGTAAGCTTGAACATCGTGTAGCCTTTGGTTCTTTGATAATCGAGCAGTCCGGTCTCTTTGAGTATCTGCATATGCCTCTTGCGTGTTCTGTCAGGGATATATTTGTCGAGTATCGATGTAGATATGTAGCCATACCTTTTACCAAATCCAAAGGTGTATCTGGCTATAATGTCGATCAATGTATATCCAAGTGCTTCAGGATGTTCGTCGACCAGCCATTGGCGATACGCTCCCTGGAGCATTCTTCCATCAGTCCACTTTTTGTTTTGACTCATTATAGAGCTTTCTGATGATAAGACGCAAGAATGCACTTACAGACAGCCCTTCTTTTCCTGCAAGCTCTCGAACCATACGGATCGATTCTTCATCGAGATTCAGAGTCATCGTTTTGAATTCCATATTTATCCTTTCTTTGTTTTACATATTCTATCCTTATCCTACTTAACTTCTGCTTAATTCATAGCTGGGTATCAAAATGATACTACTAAGGTAGGTATCAAAATGATACTAAGAAGGGTGGGTATCAAAATGATACTACTAATAGTGGGTATCATTTTGATACTACTAATTGAATTAAATACACCGATAATGAAATTAAAAGGTGTATATTAAAGGGAACCAATCCGGCGTGGCTCCGCTTACGCTACGCCAGCCGGGGAACCAAGGTGCTGTGTTGGTTCCTTCTTCAATAGGACATCGTGCCGAGCATTCTCTCTTCGTGGAGCTGTCTCAGCTTGATGCCTTTTCTGATCTCCGTTCCATATCCGCTGTTGGTTCCGAATACCATTCTCGCCAGCAGGCTTGCATTTCTTCCTATGCTGAATGCATAGTCGTATCCGAATGCGATAGGAGCCATCGACTTCCTCTTGTGCGGAAACTTGTCGTAATAGTCCTGCAGTTCATCCGCCAATTGATCCAGTGTCATCGTCACTCCCTTCCATACAGTTCTTCGATTGCATCGAACAGGCCGAGATCGTCGTCG
>JAOZOG010000230.1 GCA_029933395.1 Sulfurovaceae bacterium
TTCCCGTCAGAGAACCTGCCATGGAACCGTTGGCTTCGCCGTTTCGCATATATTTCGCCGTCTGAAGCGTCAAAGTGGTATTGTAATCTTTGGCCGATGTCGTCCCGTCGGATGTCACGGCACGTACGGCATCACTGTAGCGGTACTCATGCTCCGCTGTCAGATTGGCTTCGGAAACTGGTGAAAAAAACAGAAAGTGGTCCGGACGCACCGCGAAAACATCCGAACTCAAACTTTCATTGCTCTCGATGGAGGCAGAGGCATTCACATCTTTTCCTTCGATATGAACCCGGAGACATCGAACGGCATGATCATTGAACACAGAAGATACATCAAGCTCCATACATCCTACCGTATCGCTCACTCCACATCCATGTTCACATACCGTTACAATGCGATAAGGATCACCGACACATCGGGATGCGGCACCATCTTTGTAATAGTATAAATCGATTCGGGTGATATTCGCTTCCATCGGGGCACCGGTATCTTCATCCTTTGCCAAAATCGAAAGTTTATATCCATTACCCACCACTTTTGTTGTGATGTTTCTTTCCCAGTCCCGTGAAGCATTGCAGACCGACTGGTAATCTACTGCATTGAAGAGACCGCTTTTATATGTGGGAGGCAAAGGACACTCTTCACACCGGCGAATAGTGCCATCATAATTCTTTCGGGCCATTTCATGATCGTAAATCATACGTATCCGTTCACTTCCCAATGCCTTCCGGAAAATTTTCACTTCATCAATCTGACCTTTGAAAACTTTTTGTTGGTTTGGATAGTGCAGGTCACCGATATAAAAGTCGGAATCGTAATCGGGAAGCCTGACACTTCCTTCTCCTGATGTAGTGTCAAGGGTTCCGTCAAGATAGACTTTTGCCCGGGATGCCTTCGGAAGGTTTCCATCAAAAACTATCGCGACATGGGTCCACAATCCTTTTCTCACATAGGACTGCGTGGCGAATCGGTCACCATTGCCATCCAAATCGATATAGAGCTTTGCCCTATCAGGATCTCCATCCCCATCGTCATCCTTCATGCCATGTCCATTCCAGAAAAAGACTCCGTAGGATTCGTCACTCCCTGCACTCCTTCGCTTTGACAGAACCCCTCTGGCATTGGTGCCATTGGTCTGCTTCAATTGTTCAGGATGGATCCATGCCATGATCGTGATGGCCTCGGTATCATCCAGCAATGCCGAGTCCTCTATTTTCACGACATCGTCCACTCCGTCAAAGTTTCCTCCCATACAGAGTTTTCCAGGAGCTGTTGCCGTACCTTTTTGTGCCATACCATGCAAACCGTTTCCGCTGGAGTCGATCACTTCTCCTTCCGCACCGGTCCACTTGCACGCATCCATCCGCCACTCGCCCACCGGCATCACGCATTCACACTCACGCTCACTCCCGTCGTAACTCTTTCCACTCTTTTCGCGCTCGTAAATTTCGGCAATATCCGGGCCTATCATCTCACCTTTATAAATCTTCAACTCATCGATCCGTCCGGAAAACCGATATCCGTCGTTATACGTCCACCCTCCAATCCTGGCCCGACTCTCTACAATCGCTCGGGCGTTGTTGGGACTCTTTCGCCTCTGCTCGAGACTCTGTTCCTTTCCATCGATATAGAGTCTGTTGGCATGCACGTCTCCATTGGTAAACACTGCCGCAACATGATGCCATCCGTTCTCCAGCCCCGATGAAGAGATCCCGTAAACATCCCCATTGCCGGTATTGAACCCGAAACTCCCCCCTACAATCCAAAGATCATAAATCCGCCACCCAAACGGCATGACACTGTTCTTCCCATCCCAGTACATCCAAAACATCACTGTCGTCTTCGCATCTCTTTCGGTGCTCACATCCAAACCCTCGATGTCTATCGCACCGCCTCCAAACAACCCGCTCCGGCAAAGCACCCCCTCTTTCGCCGTATCGACACGACCATTTATCGTACCGTTGTTGTCGCCGCCTTGCGCGTCTTTCACCTCGCCCCGCTCACCATCCCAGCGGCATGCATCCATTCGATACTCGGCTATCGGAGAACGGCATCTGCAAATACGTTGCGAACCGTCCCAATTTCTTTTTTTTGCTTCATTGCGTACTATGGAAAAAATCTGCTGCGTATTCAGTGCCTTGTCGAATACTTTGATCTCATCTATCTCACCGACGAATCTGTTGCCCCGTTCTCGACTGTCATCCGTTTCACCTCCCAGCGTAGGGGTACCTTTCGGTACGGCAAGAGCACCACTTACAGAACCATGAACTTCATCAATTTGATTGCCTGCCGAGTCGAACAATAAAAGCTGCTTCGTCATAGTGTCAGCATCAAAAATGGCGGCAACAAAATACCAGATCCCATTTTTGATCACAGCCTTACTATCCAGAGATACAGGATTGATCCCTCGGATATAGAATCTGACTCTTCCAGATCCCGGATCCCCAACACTCACTGCATAGTTTCCTGCTTTATTATATTCATCATCCGCGAAAATTCTTTGGCCTCTTTTGTCTCGTCTGTCCGTTTTGAACCATGCAGTGATAGTACGGGAACCATCCAAATGAGGAAAAGAAGGAATTTTTATATAATTTTGTCCACTTTCAAATACTCCAACCCTGCAGATTCCTCCTCGGGCCGTCTCGTTTTTTTCCGTATTCGCATCGTGCATGGCGGTTCCATCATAGCCGTTTCCGCTGGAGTCGATCACTTCTCCTTCCGCACCGGTCCACTTGCACGCATCCATCCGCCACTCGCCCACCGGCATCACGCATTCACACTCACGCTCACTCCCGTCGTAACTCTTTCCACTCTTTTCGCGCTCGTAAATTTCGGCAATATCCGGGCCTATCATCTCACCTTTATAAATCTTCAACTCATCGATCCGTCCGGAAAACCGATATCCGTCGTTATACGTCCACCCTCCAATCCTGGCCCGACTCTCTACAATCGCTCGGGCGTTGTTGGGACTCTTTCGCCTCTGCTCGAGACTCTGTTCCTTTCCATCGATATAGAGTCTGTTGGCATGCACGTCTCCATTGGTAAACACTGCCGCAACATGATGCCATCCGTTCTCCAGCCCCGATGAAGAGATCCCGTAAACATCCCCATTGCCGGTATTGAACCCGAAACTCCCCCCTACAATCCAAAGATCATAAATCCGCCACCCAAACGGCATGACACTGTTCTTCCCATCCCAGTACATCCAAAACATCACTGTCGTCTTCGCATCTCTTTCGGTGCTCACATCCAAACCCTCGATGTCTATCGCACCGCCTCCAAACAACCCGCTCCGGCAAAGCACCCCCTCTTTCGCCGTATCGACACGACCATTTATCGTACCGTTGTTGTCGCCGCCTTGCGCGTCTTTCACCTCGCCCCGCTCACCATCCCAGCGGCATGCATCCATTCGATACTCGGCAACGAGTTTTACTTCGGCATAAAGAGAGAGGGTGAAAAAAAGAGAAAAGAAGAGCAGTAAAGAGAGTTTTTTCATCGAAGTCCTACAGTATCCATCGTGACGCTACG
>JAOZOG010000231.1 GCA_029933395.1 Sulfurovaceae bacterium
CCTGAAGCAGTTTCTCTTTGTCGGAATGGGCGGTGGTGATGATGATCTTTGTCTTTCTGTCTTCCTCCCTGATCTTTTTGATCAGGGTAAGTCCGTCCATATGCGGCATGTGGATATCTGCGATGATGATGTCCGGATGTTCACTCTTGTAAAGTGCATAGGCACTCTCCCCGTCACCGGTGGCATGGACATTTGCAAAGAAAAGCTGAAGATACTCCACCATAGAACGGAGAAGTTTCTCTTCATCTTCCGCAATAAGTATGGAGATATCCTCGATTATTTTCATATCAGGCATCTGTATGCTCCAGGGTAATGCTGAAGGCGGCACCTTCCTCATTATTCTCGACACGCAGGGTACCGCCCATGTTCTTCTCTATGATCATCTTTGAAATGTAGAGTCCCAGTCCGGTTCCCATCGATTTGTGTTTGGTCGTGAAATAGGGGTCGAATATCCGCTGTATATGTGCCTCTTCGATCCCGCCGGCATTGTCGCTGATGGTCAGGATGATGTTCCCTCTGTGTCTGGAAAGCGTTACATCGATCCGGGCATTTCGGGTCTTTCTCTCGATCAATGCATCTTTGGCATTGGTCAATATAGAGACGACGACCTGTGTATATTCGTTCATATAGCCTTTGACACAGGCACTCTCGCATTCTGTCAGTTCAAGCCTGATATCGGCTTTGTTCAGGATGGGTCGTATAATGCTCAAAGCATGTGCAATAACATCGGATATACTGAAGACCGTTTTCTTTTTCGCCGGATGGTAAAACCGCATGAAGTCATCGATGGTCTTTGACATATACTGTATGTTGTGCTCCATCTCTTCGAGTTTTCCGAGCAGGTCGGTATTGTCGAGTATTTCCATCTTTGACTTCTCTTTGAGAATGGAAAGGATGGTATTGTTGATCGCCAGAGGCTGGCGCCACTGATGTGCGATGTTCCCTATCATCTCTCCCATGTCTGCCATTTTGGCTTTCTGGAAAAGGAACTCTTCTTTCTCCTTCAATGCTTTGAGGGATGCCTCCAGTGCCATATCTTTCTGTTTCAGGGCTTCAATGGTATAGAGCAGTTCGTGTCGATACTCCTTTTCTATATAGAGTCCGCATTCGAGTGCTTTCATCTGTCTGATGAGAGTAGGTATCTGTGCTTTTCTGATAATGGAACCGTGCTGCGGTGCTATCAGCTCCATATCGAGTGCTTCTATCTTGTTGAGTGCATAGTTGAAGATATCCCTGCTGGGCATATATTCTGCATGGAACTGCCGTGCTTTTTCAAAGTAGTCATCTTCTGCAAAGAACTCCCATGACTCCTCGATACCGCCGAAAATGTCTCCCGAAAAGAGTGTTTTCGTTTCGGGCTCGTAAGTGACGAACGCTCCGGGAGAGTGGCAATAGGGAGTGGTGACGAAGTGAAGTGAAAGGTCACCGCATTGCAGCCGATGGTCATGTTTGTCGATCTCATAGTAGTCGGACTGTATCAGATAGTGCTTCACGAGCGGGACCATACGCGAGTGTGTGATGATCTGAAGGTCTTCCCGGTCGATGAGCTTTTCCATTTCAGGAACAGCTGCTGCCAGATCTGGATCCTGGTGATGCAGAATGATATATCTGATATGCTTCATGGAGCTGATGGTGTTGATCTTTCTGACGACAGCATCGAACTCCAGCATTGAACCCGGGTCGACCAGAATAGAATCTTTTCCGTTCTCGATGAAATAGGGGTGGCACTGGAATGGGTCATTGGGAAGATACATACCGATCCAGTATATTCCCCTGGCTATCTCTATCGCTTGTGTGAAATCCATAGAGGAAGTATAGTCAAAAGAGTGTCACTTTTTCATGATTTCGGTCAATAAAAAGGAGTAAAATCCTCCTCTTACTCTGTTTGACAGAGTCACCTCTAATATTATTTTGCTATAATCGGACTAAAATTTACTTAATGAATGGAGTGTAGACCATGCAAATGAGTGGTGCACAGATGGTGTGTGAATCGATCATCGCCGAGGGTGTAAAGACCGTTTTCGGTTATCCCGGCGGAGCGATCATGCACGTTTACGATGAAATTTACAAGCAGGACGGTTTTGAGCATATCCTCAACCGCCATGAGCAGGCAGCGGTACATGCTGCAGACGGATACGCAAGGGCTACAGGTGAGGTAGGGGTAGCGATGGTAACCTCCGGACCGGGATTCACCAATGCCGTAACAGGATTGGCGACCGCCTATATGGACTCCATTCCCATGGTCGTCATTTCAGGACAGGTACCGCTCTCACTGATAGGTACGGACGGTTTCCAGGAGATAGATGCCGTAGGTATCTCGAGACCGTGTACCAAACACAACTTCCTCGTGCGTACACTTGAAGAACTGCCGCGGATCCTCAAGGAGGCATTCTATATCGCCAGAAGCGGAAGGCCGGGACCTGTACTTGTCGATATCCCCAAGGATATCACTGTAGAGATCGGGGAATTCAATTACCCTGATTCTGTCAATATCCCTTCATACAAACCAACATACAAGGGAAACAGGAGACAGATCGAGAAAGCGGTCGATGCGATCAAAAAAGCGAAGAAACCACTGCTCTATATCGGTGGGGGTGTGGTTCTTTCAAATGCCTATGAACTGGTACGCCAGCTGGCTGAGAAAACACAGATACCTGCAGTTGAGACACTGATGGCCAGAGGAGTTATGGGTGCAAAAAACCCACTCCTTCTGGGTATGCTGGGTATGCATGGTAACTACGCTTCGAACATGGCGATGTCAGAGACGGACCTTGTTATTTCCCTCGGGGCAAGATTTGACGACAGGGTAACGGGTAAACTCTCCGAATTCGCCAAATATGCCGATATCATCCATGTGGACATCGATGCAGCGAACATCGGGAAACTTGTTGATGTAGACTATCCGATCGTCGGTGATGTGACCCGGGTACTCGAAGAGATGATCCCTCAGCTTGACGGTGTCGATACGGACAGGTACCATGCCTGGAGAGAGATCCTCAAGCGTTATGACGAGCTGCATCCGCAGTCTTTCATCGACAGTGACGATGTCATCAAGCCGCAGTGGGCCATCGAGCGTATCGGTGAGCTTGTCGGTGAAGATGCTATCATCACTTCGGATGTCGGTCAGCACCAGATGTGGGCAGCACAGCACTATCCGTTCGACAGACCGCGCCAGTGGATCAACTCCGGCGGTCTCGGGACCATGGGATTCGGCTTCCCCGCAGCCATCGGTGCCAAAAGGGCTTTTCCTGAGAAAACGGTCATCAACGTGACCGGTGACGGATCGATCCTGATGAATATGCAGGAGCTTGTGACAGCAGCAGAGTACAAAACGCCGGTGATCAACATGATCCTGAACAACCACTTCCTCGGAATGGTAAGACAGTGGCAGACCTTCTTCTATGAGAAGCGCTACTCCGAGACCGATCTGACATTCCAGCCGAACTGGAAAGCTTTGGCGGAAGCCTGCGGCGGGATCGGGTATGATGTCACGACCAAAGCGGAATTCGATGCGGCGATCAAAGATG
>JAOZOG010000232.1 GCA_029933395.1 Sulfurovaceae bacterium
GGAAGTGTAGAGATCCCCAAAATCGTATTCAAGCAGAGAGCCAAAGTTAATTTCGTCGAAATAGTCTTTGCAGCAAAGTCCCAGTGAACCATCCGAATTGATGTAAATCTCTTCAAACGGAATTGTGCAATCCTTTGTGACGGGTGCGGATGCATCGACCTCGAATTTGGGGGAATACCCCAGTTTGTAGTGCAATATTCCATCAATCAACGGGAAGTCGTCTCCCAGCAGTGTGGCAAATGCTTCGTTGAGTTCCTTTTCGGGGAGCTTTGTTACGGCTGAAACAAGCACCTTCAATGTAGGCCATCGTTCCTTTTTCATCTGTAAAAGAGTTCTTAAATTTTGGATGACCTGTTTAAAATCATCTGCCTGATGAATATTGGCATAGCTTTCGGCATCCACCGCATTGATGGAAAACTTGATGCTGTCGATCCCCGCTTCCAGAATCTCTTCTGCCTTGGACCCATTCAGTAATGCCCCATTGGTGCTGAAATAGACATAAGGAACCTCATAGCGCTCTTTTGCGCTTCCCACTATTTCTGCAAAATCCTTATTTACCAGCACTTCCCCTTTTGCGGAGAGTCCAAGTTCTGTAATGTCGATATACCGCACAATATTGTCCATAACCTTTTCAAATGTCTTTAAATCCGTCGTCGCTTTGACGGTCCGTATATCACTGTTTGAACAAAATGTACATTGGTGATTGCAGTAAGTGCAGACATCGAAATTGACTTTTCGTTTTTCTCTATTTGAAAACTTGATAATACTCTCCTCTCGCTTTGTCCAACTCTTCAAAACGGCCTATGTCAAGCCAATATTCCCGAATAGGAAACGATACGGTCTTTTCACCATGCTCTATCAGCTTTTCAAAAAGTGTTGGCATGTCGTAATAGGTGTTTTCGGGAATAAAAGAGAGTACCGAGGGTTCAAGCATATAGATACCGGCATTGACGAAGAATTTCTGAATAGGTTTTTCCTCAATGGAGACGATGTCGGTCTCGTTAATGTTGACGACACCATACGGTACCTGAAAATCATATTCACGTACGGCCATGGTGGCTGCGGCATTGTTTGAAAAGTGAAAATCTAGCAGATGTTCAAAGTTGACATTTGTCAGAAGATC
This sequence comes from Sulfurovaceae bacterium, assembly GCA_029933395.1. Taxonomy (GTDB): domain Bacteria; phylum Campylobacterota; class Campylobacteria; order Campylobacterales; family Sulfurovaceae; genus SZUA-451. The sequence continues at coordinate 1,124 of JAOZOG010000232.1, forward strand.
GCCATTCATGACAAAAAAGGATTCTACGAGTCTCTCTTTCATCAGGCTCAATGCCCCGGCTGTTCCTAGGCGTTTTTCTTCATGGATATATTCGATATTTACGCCCAGAGCATCCCCGTTTCCGAAATAGGCTTTCAACACTTCGGCCTTGTAGTTGACACTGAATAAAAGATCTGTAAAGCCGTATTTTTTGAAGTTTTCGACGATGGTTTCAAGTATGGGTCTGTTGCCCACATGCAGCATCGGTTTGGGTATGTCTTTGGTCAATGGCCGAAGACGGCTGCCCAGGCCGCCAGCCATGATGACGACCGGATTGGTTTTCTGCTCTGGTTTGATCAGCTCTTCGATGTCTTCGATGCCGACCAACCTGCCATGTTCATCGATGACGGGCAGGTGATAAATCTTTTTCCCCAGAACCTTCTGTAAAATTTTTTCTTTGCTTTCGTTGATGCCGCAAACTTTCGGATTGCGCTGTACAATCGGAGCGACCGGAGCATCCAGCTCCAATCCCTGCAACAGTGCCCGACGAATGTCCCCATCGGTCACTGTTCCAAGAAGACGACTGTTTTCATCGATTGCCAAAGCGATTTTCATGGCCCCACTGTCGATGATTTTCAATACATCTCGAATCGAAGCGTTTTCATTGAATGTAACATTTTCTACACTGTGCATCCTCGGCCTTTTTACTCGTTGCCTTCACAAATATCGGCAGATGTGCTTTCGTTATGTATGGTACACTATTTGCTTCAAGCAAGTATCATTCCTTATGTGTGGAGTTCCAATGCAATCCAATATTGAACAAGTTGCCGTACAGACATATTTTGAGAATCTTGCCTACTTCAAGGAGCATCATCCCGATCTCTTTGAAAAGATCACTGCCTTGGAACATGCCATCGAGCAGGGACATTTCATTCCGCGTTACGAACTCGAATACAAGGAAGAGGGCTACTTCGATGTTTTTGAACCTTCGACCGGCCAATGGCTGTATGGTTCGGACAGTCGGAAGCATGCCGAGATTGCTGCAAAGAGTATCGACTATAGAAAAGAGGGCAATCTGTTCGAGACATTTTACAATGTCCAGATCAATGAACGTGATCTCGAAATATATGAAAAGATGAATCCCATACAGAGCTCTTTGGCTACGACAGCCGAGATTATTCACTATGTCAACAAATATGCCGACAGAGAAACGACGACGATGAAAAAGATCTACAAATTTGTCTTTTTGGGAGTGGGTCTGGGATTGCATTTGATCGAAATAGACAGAAAGATCGATTCGGATGTCTACATGATTATCGAAGATGATCTGGAACTTTTTCGCCTCTCGATGTATGTTACAAATTTCAAAGCGTTGGCGAACAGGAACAAAGTTTTGATCTTTTCGGTATTCGATGAGGATGAAACATTCCGAAAGAAAACCGAACGGTTTTTAAGAACACGTCATATATACAATCACTACATCAAGTTTTTCCAACTTCTGAGCCATGCCCCCGACAAGCTGAAAACCATGCAGGAGGTCATCGCGGCACAGGATTATCTGGTGTTCAATCATGCCGCTACACTGGCTCAGGTTCTGCGCACGTTCGAGCATATCGAAAAGAAGAGAAAAATATTGAATATCTCGAAAAAACTTTTCTGGGAGGTTGCGAAAGATAGACCCATCCTGTTGCTTGGAGCCGGCCCGTCGCTCAAAAAACATCTTCGATGGCTCAAAGAGCATGCAGATCAGTTTGTTATCGTAGCCGTTTCTGCCCTGCTGCCACTGCTTGAAAAAGAGAAAATCGTTCCGGACATTATCATGCATGGTCACGGTTTTGAAGATGCTATGAAACATATCGAGAATGTCGATTCCATGAGCTTTTTCAATGACTCTTTCGCTATATTCAATGCGTTTACTCCACTGGTGTTTGCTGCATCGTTTCGGGACGAAAACCTCTATCTCTATCAAGGGATTTCGGAAGTGATACAGGGATTTGGGACCATGACAGCGTCAAATATCGGCGGATTGAGTGCATTGCTTCTGTTGAAACTGGGGGTGCCCGAGCTCTATCTGTTGGGTTTGGATTTTGCATTGGACCAAAAGAGCGGTTCGACCCATGTGGGTGATCACTCCTACAGCAGATCCGTCGATATCGGACGGGAAAAAGAACTTGAAGATGCAGTCACCAGCGATAATGTGATTACGATACCAGGAAATTTTGAAGAGAGTGTCGCGACGACACTGCTGTTCAAATGATTTCTGGATGAATTCAATGCATTTGCAAAAACGATCAAATCGAACGATCAGAGGATTTTCAATCTGAGCGATGGGGCGCGGATTGAAGATGCTAAACCGCTTCAAGTGGAAAGGTGCCAGCTGACAAAGAGAATCGACAAAGAGAAATTGAGAC
>JAOZOG010000233.1:0-1098 GCA_029933395.1 Sulfurovaceae bacterium
GGCGCATGTGTCGATAGTGTCGCTGGCGAGTTGGACACATCCAACAACTGTTCGGCTGCAGTAGGGGTAGTGATAGACCCGGTACCTGTGCCCGATCTCTACGTGGGATCACCCGTTGCCAACCCCTGGACTTTCATAGAGGGAAATCCGTTTGAAGTCAGTGTCACGGTCGGGAACCGGGGCAGTGCTCCATCCGCAGACACTATGTTGCGCTATTATATCTCGACAGATCCGACAATCGATATGCATGATACACAACTCGGTACATACTCATTATCTTCACTTTCCGGAGGAAGCACATCGACTATAGGCAATATTGTCTCGAGCTTGAAGCCTCCGGGGGATTACTGGATCGGTGCCTGTGTGGATAGTGTCGCCGGCGAGTTGGATAGATCCAACAACTGCTCGGCCGGAGCAGGGGTGAGGATCGAGCCGGTACCCACGGCACCGGACCTGATCGTGCAGTCACCCAATGTCAATCCGGAAAATATCGAAGAGGGGCAGTCGTTTGTCGTCAGTGCTACAGTCAGGAACCGGGGCAATGCCCCATCTGCAGATACTACGTTGCGCTACTACATTTCGACTAGCCCGGCATTTAGTGGAGGTGGAACTGAGCTTGGTGTGGATTATGTGCGCATACTTTCTCCGGACGATACATCTTATGAAAATGAAAGCCTCAGACCCGAGCCTATGGTTTTTCCTGCCGGGAACTACTGGGTCAGGGCCTGTGTGGACAGCATTGGCGGCGAGTCGGATAGATCCAACAACTGCTCATCCGGAGTAGAAGTGACGATATATCCGAAACCTACAGTACCTGACCTGATCGTGCAGTCACCTGACGCCGACCCTCGAATTTTTGATGAAGGTCAGTCGTTTATGGTCAGTGCCATAGTCAAAAACCAGGGCAATGACTCATCTGCGGAGACCACCACGCTGCGCTACTATATCTCAACAGATTCGACGATCGACGGCGGTGATAGCCAGCTTGGGACGGTGTCGGTACCGGTGCTCTCATCAGGAGGTGAGGTAGAGAGGAGTGCAGCCTTCACGCCTTCTGTGTCGCCTGGGCGATACTGGGCTGGGGCTTGCGTGGAGAGC
>JAOZOG010000233.1:1108-3507 GCA_029933395.1 Sulfurovaceae bacterium
TACAGGCAATAATTGTTCGTCAGGGGTGCAGATAGAGATAGGAGCGGTGACCCCTATGGCAGATCTCATCGTGGGTCAAACCGGTGTTGATCATTCAGCTATTGAAGTGGGAGAGAGGTTTACTCTCTCCACTTTTGTAAAAAACCTGGGTACAGCTGATTCTCCCTGGACCACACTTCGCTACTATATCTCAACAGATTCGACTATCGACACAGGTGATACGCAGCTCGCAGCGGACAGTCAGGCGCCAATTTCCACAGGGGATACGGATTATATTCTAAAGGACGGGCTTAGCACTTCAGAGTCCCCCGGGACCTACTGGGTTGGAGCCTGCGTCGACAGTGTCGCCGAAGAGTCGGACACAGGAAACAACTGTACTACTTATGCCTGGAAAGTGGTAGTCAATGCACCAAAACCGGACCTCGCAGTCAAGTCGCCGGATGCCGACCCTCGAACCTTTGAGGCCGGTGACTCATTTACTATCAGTGCCAGAGTCAAGAACTATGGCATGGCTGCTTCTTCAGCCACTACGCTTCGCTACTATATCTCAACAGATTCGACGATCGATGGCGATGATACCCAGCTTGGGATAGAATCGGTAGGTGTGATTTCATCAGGAAATGATGTGAGATACAATAGATCTCTTTCACCTTCTGAACCGCCCGGAACCTATTGGGTCGGAGCTTGTGTCGACAGTGTCACTGGAGAGTCCGATGTGTTCAACAACTGCTCAGCCGGAGTGGAGGTGACGATTACTCCGGTACCCACAGTGCCGGATTTGATCGTACAGTCACTGGATACCGATCCTCGAACCTTTGAGATGGGAGAGACCTTTGCTGCCAGTGCCACTGTCAAAAACCAAGGCAATGACTCATCCGGAGATAGCATTTTGCGCTACTATATCTCAACGGATTCGACATTTCCGATAGGTGATATCCTGCTTGGTACGGACTCCGTATCCTCAATTGCGGCGGGTGATAGAACATACAGTATCAAGCAAGGCCTAAGTACTTCGGAAGCCCCGGGTGATTACTGGATAGGTGCCTGTGTCGACAGTGTCGGTGGAGAATTGGACACAAGCAATAACTGTTCGGCTGCAGGAGTGCAGGTGAAGATCACTGCGCCGACACCGGACTTCATTGTTCAGTCGATAAGTCTCAATAATACTGCACTGGTAGCAGGAGAAACATTTCAAGCCACCCATACGGTCAAAAACCAGGGTAGAGCCGCTTCCCCTTCTACGTTGCAATATCTGATTTCAACCGATTCGGTGATAGATACCGGAGATACTCTGCTTCGCACCCTGTATCTGCCGCTGCTGTTACCTGGAGAATCGGATACCTGGTCAACTGATCTTGGTACTTCAGAACCCCCAGGCAGTTACTGGATAGGTGCATGCATAAAAGATGACGTGGGCGAATCAGACGCAACCAACAATTGCTCGACGACAGGAGTGCAGGTGACTATCGTTCCGGCACCCACCCCGGATCTCGTCGTCAAGTCAGCGTATGCCAGTCCTCAGACTATTGAAACGGGTGGGACTTTTGCTGCAGGCGCCACAGTCGAAAACCAGGGTTCGAGTAGTGCTGACGAGACGACACTTCGCTATTATATCTCAACAGATTCGATTATCGAGACGGATGATACCGAGATTGGGACAGATTCCGTATCACTACTCTCGTCAGGGTCTATTTTGCACAAGAGCAAAAATATCTCGACTTCAGAACTCCCCGGTACTTACTGGATAGGCGCTTGCGTCGACAGCGTCAGTGAAGAGTCCAATACGAGCAACAACTGTTCGGTAGGAGTGCGGGTGATGATCAGGGCACCAGCACCCGACCTCATCGCTCATCCGCCAAATATAGATCCGACATTGATTCCGGAGGGTGGATCATTTGTGGCCGATACCGAAGTTGAAAATCTCGGAACAAGCTCTTCTGCAGATACAACGCTGTATTGGTATATCTCAACAGATTCGATAATTTCCGCAAGTGATACTCCGCTTGGGTCAAGCAATGTGCCGCCACTCACATCAGGGGGTATGACGATGGTGCCTGCAGTCTTATTGGTGTCAAGCCCTTCTGGCACCTACTGGATCGGTGCCTGCGTCGACAGCGTCAGTGGGGAGTCTGATACAAGCAACAACTGCTCAACGGGGGTACAGGTGACGATCAGTGCAGCGCCTGCAATTCCGGATCTCGTTGTCCAGTCACCATCTGTCAGTGATACGACTCTCGAAGAGGGCCAGTCATTCACCGCATACGCCACAGTCAAAAACCAGGGAACGGGCAGTTCCGCAAGTACCACGCTGCGTTATTATATTTCTACAAATTCAATCATCTCAACGGGTGATAACCAGCTTGGAACAGACTATGTACCCTCGCTCTCGGCAGGAGGTT
>JAOZOG010000234.1 GCA_029933395.1 Sulfurovaceae bacterium
TTTTTTGGTATACTTTAGAAAAAGGTATGCTATGACCCAGTATGAATATACCGATACCTATATCACAAATTCCGTACCGTCGGATGAGTTAGACGCAGCCGAAGCCGCTGCATTGACCGACCTTGGCAAGCAGGGGATCACCGATGACTACTACCTCGAACAGATGACAAAATGCCTCGTCTACATCTCGCTCGCTACCAGGCAACTCGAAGCCGAAGGGATGAGTGACCGGGTGAACCAGTACCGCAAAGAGTACGACCGCTTCCATCAGATGAACAGTTTTGAAGATAGCGACCGGGGTGCCTTCTCCGGTACGATAGGACGTGCATAATGTGGGAGCTGCTGGAAAATATCAAAACCGCCATTGCCGCCATCCCTGAGATAAAAACAGTAAAGATCGGCGCAGAGATGGGTATCAGTGCCAAGGATACCCCGGCTGCCAGAATCATCACAGAGTATTCGGAACCCGGGCAGAACCCCTATTATGATCAGGGTGAATTACAGGTGCTGTTGTTGCTTGATCTCAAAAACGATCTTGAAGCCGTCTATGAGCAGTCTATCGCGCTGGAGTTAAAGATCCGGGATGTGCTAAAGGGGATCATACGTTTTAACAGAGTTGATTATGATCAAGACAGCGTTACGGTATACAAGGCAAGTATCCTGAGATTTTATTTCAATGGCATACGGAATATGTACGTAGAATGCAACTGATAATAAAAGGCGATACGGAACTCTACCGGCGGCTGGACTCGCTTGAGAAGGTGATGCAAAAGACCTTCTGGCTCGCAGTGCGCGACGACTACGAGGACAATTTGATGCGCAACATCAAGCCGCATTTTCAAACAGGCAGGTTGGAGCGTAATGCCTATGTGAAGCCAATAGACAACGGCGTCGAAGGCGGTATCAAAGATAACGGAATGATGGTCAATTGGAAGGGCAGGAGAATGAACTATGCCTACTTCGTACACGAAGGGACACGGTCACATCCTATCGAGCCGAACAAAAAGAAGGCACTCAGATGGGAGAGCGGCGGCAAGTTTGTTTTTGCGAAGAAGGTGCAGCATCCAGGATACAAAGGTGATCCGTTCCTGAAAAATGCGGCGCAAAAGACATTCAAGCGCCTGAATGAGATATTTACGAACGAGCTCAAAAGCAAAGGGGTGATTTAATGGACTATATCAGCGAGTGGGAGTTTATAGCGGAAGCATATAACGGCTATGGTGGCTTTAGCGACGGAAGTGCCATAGAGAAGTTTCGCAGGGAGACAGACGATAGCTATGATGAGCGAAAGAAGTCTGCAAAGCGTGAATATGAAAATATCTTTGTATCGAAGGTCAGCAGATATGTAGGCTACCTTTTCAAGTCGACCCCTGCCAGAGAGACAGAGAACGCCCTGCTCAAAACAATCATACAGGATGCGAACCTGAAGGGTGAAAGCATAGACGTGTTTATGTCCGGTTTCGCGCAAAACGCCAAAGCCCGCGGCGTCAACTTGCTGCTTGTGGAATCTCCAGACTCAGAGGCTGAGAATCTTGGCGAGCAGATAGATAAGCGATTAACGCCATACTTTACGGAGATCCTGCCAGAGCGGGTCACCTCCTACAAGATCAACAAGTTTGGCCGTTTTGACTATGTCGCATTTTCAGACATAGAAGATAAAAGCACGTTCGGCAACTCGGATGTAGAAGATATCATCCGATACTACGACAAAGAGGTGTGGCGTATCTATGACGCGGATGGGAATATTATCGATGAACAGCCCCACGGTCTGGGTGAATGCCCCGTGCTCATCTTTAGTGAAAAAGGCAGCTTTGAATCACTGGGCGAATTCTCACAGCTTGCGGGAATGTCAAAGCGGCTCTACAACAACGACAGCGAGCTGAAGCTGCTCCTCAGGGGACAAACATTTTCACTCCTCACGGTGCAGGCAGAAAAGGGCAGCGACCCGGATATCAAAGTGGGGGTCGATAATGTCCTGCTCTACTATGGAGACAAAGCCCCGGCTTATATCTCATCAGATGCACAGCAGGCCGCGACATATGAGTATCGCATAGAGAAGATTAAGGAGGCGATGGACAGAGTAGCCTATGACGTCACCACCACTGCAGCGAGAGAGTCGGGCATAGCGCTGTCGATCAAGTTTGACGCGCTGAATGCTTCACTCAATAAGTTTTCACAGCGCCTTGAGGATATTGAGCGAACCGCCTGGAATTTAGTTTGTGTCAAGCTTGGGCTGCACCCTGAGACAATCGGCATTGTCTACAATATGGACTTCTCGATAACTGATTTGAATATGGAGATAGAGACGCTCAATGGTATCAGCACCGTGGCAGACCTGCCGCTATACAAAGCGGAAAAGCTCAAGTCGCTTGTGAAAGAGGATCTCAAGAGTGCAGAATCTGAGACGCTGGATGCTATTTTTGATGAGATAGATACCAACGTGGGGAAGATGTCGGAGTATACCTATACCGAAGGTGAGCAGGCGACTGAGTGATGGATATCGACAAACTAGCCAAAGAACTCTATGAAGATATCCTGCAAGCCTACAAAGATAATCCTGATCTCTCTATGCAGGAGATAATGGACAACTACCTCGAGCCGTTCAACGAGGAACTCTCTACGCATCTCGAATCCATCATCGATGATATGCTCACCACCGCTGCCGTTATGGGTGCATCTCAGATGAAAGCGGTCCCTCTTTCCGTTCCGAAGCTCTCCAAGGCACTCTACAACAACGCCAAAAATGTCGCAATCGCGGCGAGCAAAGTCATCAACGAGCATATAGCCAACAAATCAACCATTGCCGACCTGAGAGAGGCGCTTTATGACGGGTATGGCTACGATGAACTGCTGGACATCAAAAAGGATGCCCCTGGTTTTATCGCCAAAAAAATCACACCGGAATATATCGACAGGCTCAAGACGAAACCGCTCAAGGCAGCCTACATCAAAATACTCGAAGCCGAGAATGATGCACAGCTGAAAAAGGCGATGAAAATAGCTATAGAGGAGAAGAGTCGCTACTATGCTCTCAGGATAGCCGACACCGAAGAGGCGCGAGCATTCAACCTCGCCAACGCTGCAAACCAACTCAAAGAGGGGGTGAAATACGTCAAGTGGACGCTATCGTCCCGACACAGCGTCCCGTGTATCTGCGACATCTTCGCGAATCAGGACGTAGGATATGGAAGAGGGGTCTATCCGATCAGAGAAGCGCCCGTGCCCGTGTATAGTACTCACCCGCATTGCAAATGCTCGCTCAGAGACTACTATAGAGAACCAGCCTACAAGCCCGTTAAAGACCCCCTTGGAGACGCCATAGACGGCCTTCCGGTATCGCAGCAGCCGCAAGCACTTGGAAGCAAGGCAAAATGGAGGGCGTGGAAAGCGGGGAAGAGTCCGGAGACGATACTCAATCAGGGAAGGAAAGACTACCCTATTTTGACGGTTGGGGATTTGTTTTAGCACTCAAGATATTTCGCTCA
>JAOZOG010000235.1 GCA_029933395.1 Sulfurovaceae bacterium
ACAAGATCGCTGTAGGCCTGGTCATCGGTGCGGTGATCGCGAATCTTTATACGATATTCGTTTCCATGATAGAGAGTGCGAAAGAGAAAGTCGATTTTTAAGCGTTTGGACCGGGAGTGTGGATGGAACCTATGATTCAGATGCCGACACTCACAGGGGATGACAGTGAAGCGAAACGCAGGGAGATACGAACGTATTTCCGGCACTGTTTCAAACGTTATGAATCCCTTTTCACTATCATAGCGGAAGAAGAAGCCTGGTTTATCGATCCTGATCCTCTTCGCCATCCTATGATCTTCTATTACGGCCATACGGCTGCTTTCTTCATCAACAAACTCAAACTTTCCAAGCTCATTGACCGTCGTATCGATGCGGAACTCGAATCCATATTTGCAGTTGGAGTGGACGAAATGAGCTGGGATGACCTCAATGGGAAACATTACAGTTGGCCCGGTCTTGCCCATACACAACAGTACAGAGAAAAAGTCTATACACTGATCTCCGGACTTATCGATACACTTCCTCTGACCCTTCCCATTGCACAGGATTCACCCTGGTGGATAATACTTATGGGGATCGAACATGAGAATATCCATCTTGAGACCTCTTCGGTACTGATACGCCAGATCCCCCTTGAAATGCTGCAGGAGGATGAATCCTGGCCCGTCTGTGAAGAGACCGGAAGTGCTCCCGCCAACGAACTGCTGGGTGTTCCAGCAAAAAGGGTGCAGCTTGGCAAAACGAAGAATGATCCCTATTTCGGATGGGATAACGAATATGGATACCATCAGGCAGATATTCCTGCTTTCCATGCATCCAAATACCTTGTTTCCCATGCTGAGTATCTCTCCTTCGTCATGGCAGGCGGGTATGAGAACGACCGTTTCTGGAGTGAAGAGGGTGCTTCATGGAAAAAATACACAAAGGTGCGTTTTCCCCGCTTCTGGGTAGAAGACAAAGATCAACCGAACGGTTACAGGTTACGTACTTTGAACAGAGAAATACCACTGCCAATGAACTGGCCTGTGGAGGTGAACTGTCTTGAAGCAGAAGCATTCTGTAAATGGCTGGGAGAAAAAGAGGGAAAATCCATTACACTGCCGACAGAAGACGAGTATATCTCTTTAAGATCGTTTGCGGGACTGCCGAGCTATGCGCAATGGTCCGCAGAAGAGCGGGTGCCTGGGAACATGGAGCTGAGTGATGCTGCTTCTTCCGTACCTGTTGACAGGTATGGTCATAACGGTTTTTATGACGTCACAGGCAATGTATGGCAGTGGAGCCGTACCCCCATCTATCCTTTTGAAGATTTTGAAGTACACCCTGTCTATGACGACTTTACCGTACCTACTTTTGACGGCAAACACAATCTCATCAAGGGAGGCTCATGGATCAGCTGCGGGAATCTGGCGCATGAAAAGAGCCGCTATGCATTCAGACGCCATTTCTACCAGCATGCGGGATTCCGCTACGTGGAGAGTAACTATGAGGAGAAGGTGGTGACCAATCCCTATACGACTGACAGTATCATTTCACAGTACTGTCACTTCGGCTGGGGAGAGAATGTACTGGGCGTAGAGAACTATCCGGAAAAGTGTGCCTTGCTGGCGTTGGAATACATGCAGGAGAAGCCCAGACGAAAAGCCTTCGATATCGGCTGTGCCATAGGCAGAAGCTCTTTTGAACTGGCAAGGGGCTTTGAAGAGGTCATTGGAGTGGATTTCTCCGCCCGGTTCATCCAGGAGGCTGAGAGGCTCAAAGAGAACGGTGTATTGCGTTACATGATGCCTGCAGAGGGGGAACTTGAATTATTCCATGAGGTCAGGCTGGAGGATCATGGCCTGCAGGAAGAGGCGGACAAAGTGGCTTTCTGGCAGGCGGATGCCTGTAATCTCAAGCCGATCTTCACCGGTTTCGATCTGATCTTTGCCGGTAACCTGATCGACCGTCTCTATGACCCCCAGAAGTTCCTTGACTCCCTTGCAGAACGACTGCACAGGGGTGGATTGCTTATACTGACCTCTCCCTACACCTGGCAGGAAGAGTCGACCCCCAAAGAGAAGTGGATCGGTGGTTACAGGAGAGACGGAGAGAGTGTGACGACCCTTGAAGGTCTTCAGGAGATACTCGGGAGTGATTTCAGGCTGATCGACAGGAAAGATGTACCTTTTGTCATACAGGAGACAGCAAGAAAGCATCAGCATACCATTGCCGAGATGAGTGTTTGGGAAAGAAGATGAATTTTGAAGCTATAGACAGAAACGGTACCTATACGACCAAACATGATGATGCTGTCAGGAAATTCGGTACGGATGACCTGCTGCCATTATGGGTAGCCGATATGGACCTGGCTTCTCCCCAATGTGTACAGGATGCTCTGATAGAAAGAGCAGAACATCCTTTGTACGGATATACTGTCTATCCTGAGCGTTATTATGATGCGATCCTGGCCTGGTATGACAAAGCCTATGACTGGCAGATAGAAAAAGAGTGGATCGTTCCGTGCTACGGTGTGGTCCCTTCACTGAACTTCGCTATAGAAGCCTATAGCAAAGAGGGGGATGGTATCATGGTCCAGACACCGATCTATCCGCCTTTCGTCTCTTCTGTCAAACACAGGAAGCGTAAGCTCCTGGACAATACCCTGCTTTATGAGAACGGCAGATATATGATGGACTTCGAGGATCTTGAAGCCAAAGCCAAAGAGGCAAAACTCTTTCTGCTCTGTTCACCGCACAACCCTACGGGAAGAGCCTGGGATACGGAGGAGCTTGAAAAGGTCATCGATATCTGTACGGCCAATGAGGTACTGATCGTGTCCGATGAGATACATGCTGACATGGTCTACAGGAAAAGGCACCGCTCCATAGGGAGTTTTGCAAAAACGGCCAAACACAGCGTGGTACTCAATGCCCCGTCCAAGACCTTCAATGTGGCCGGCCTGAACACTTCTTTCGCCATTATTCCCGATGTGCATGTCCGAAGAGCGTACAGACTTGAACAGGAAAGGTCTGGTATTACGAACGGAACGCCTTTTGGTATTGCGGCGCTGATGAGTGCCTATGAGGGTGGGGAAAGATGGTTGAAAGAGCTCAAAGTACATCTGCAGGGGAATATCGATTTTGTAAAGGGATATCTTGAAACATACCGGTTGCCGATCAGGCCTGTGGAGACGGAAGCGACCTTCCTGATGTGGCTCGACTGCAGAGAGATGGGACTTGAACATGAATATCTGGTACAATTCTTTATTGAAAAAGCGAAACTTGGACTGAATGACGGAAAAAGTTTCGGTGAATGTGCTGAAGGGTTCATGCGTTTGAATATCGCTACTTCACGTGAAGTACTGCATGAAGCGGTACAGAGAATAGAAAGAGCTTATAGGGAAATGAAGTGAGTATATTGACAAAAAGTATTCTGTGGTACTTCATGGCAACGGTATGGATCTATGCACTGCCTGCCGGGATCAACCAGATCATCG
>JAOZOG010000044.1 GCA_029933395.1 Sulfurovaceae bacterium
ATACCGTCATATCCTCGATGTCTGCTGTGGGACAGGGGAGCAGCTCAAGATTCTCAAGGATCACGGATTTGATGGCAAGGGTGTCGATCTCTCCGAAGCGATGCTGGCAGTAGCCCAAAAGGGACCGGTCAAGGCAGATTGCATATTGGGTGATGCAACTGAGATGGCATACGGGGATCGGAATTTCGATCTAGTGATGACGACATTTGCCCTTCACGAAAAAAGCCACAAAAGCGCACGAAAGATCGTCGAAGAGATGGTGCGTCTCACAGATGAGGGTGGAGATATCATCATCGTCGATTATGAGCTGAGCGATAAAACTTCCAATCTTTACAAAATGCTGATCTACCTGATAGAGTGGATCGCCGGCGGAGAGCACTATCGAAACTTCAAAGCCTATCTTCGCAAAGGCGGACTGCCTGCACTCCTCAAGGATATGCCCCTGGAAGAGGTACGACGCTACTATTTTGGAAAGCATGGCATCGTGTTGCTCTTGTTGAGAAAAAATAATCTTCGACAAGAAAAACTATGTTAGGATACCCGGCTATATTATAGAGAAAGAGACCCATGAAAGCCAGTGAAATTACCAGCGTCGTCAATCAGCTTATCGTCAAAAAACTTCCTGTCTTCATCTGGGGTGCACCGGGAATTGGGAAATCTTCCATTGTCAAAGAGATCGCACAGAAGAATGGTTTGGCGTTTATCGACCTGAGACTCTCGTTGCTCGACCCGACAGATCTCAAGGGGATACCGTTTTTTGATGAGCAGAACAGGGAAGGCGTCTGGGCAAAGCCCAGTTTTTTACCCAAAGAATCGGATCAGAGTCGGGGGATACTTTTTCTCGACGAGATCAACACGGCACCCCCGGCCGTACAAGCCTCCGCCTATCAGCTCATCCTCGATCGGCGGGTAGGGGAGTATCAGCTTCCGGAGGGGTGGAGTATTATTGCGGCAGGCAACAGGGAGAATGACCGGGGTGTCGTCTACAAGATGCCGCCGCCACTGGCGAACCGTTTTGTCCATTTCGAGATGGAGGTGGATTTCGAGGATTGGAAGAGCTGGGCCTACGGCAGAGGAATCGATGCGTCGATTATCGCCTTTCTGGCCTTTGACAAAGGGATGCTCTTCACCTTCGACCCGGGTAGCAACGAGAAGAGTTTCGCGACGCCCCGATCCTGGGAGTATGTCGATACGATCATCAAAAGCGGCATCCGGAATGAATTGATCCTGGAGAGTATCAGCGGGGCTGTCGGACGCGAAGGGGCGATCAATTATATCAGTTTCAAACGTGTGATGAAGCAGCTGCCCGACCTCTCGGCGATCCTCTCAGGTGATATCGAATCGATCGAAGACCAGGACCCCAAACTGATGATGGCATTGAGTATCGGTCTGGTGAATCTGCTCCGGGAGTCGAAGAAAATGGAACATATCGATCATGTGCTGCATTTTTCGCTCTCGCTTCCCGGAGAGTATGCCATCATGCTGGTCAAAGATATGCAGCTCAACGGAATCGATGTCGAAGGTTCGGATATGTGGGGTGAGTGGGTGCAGAAGTTTGCCTATCTATTGGCATAATATTGGATGGGGATATTTTTGGTGTTGTCGGGAGACAACACCCTACACAAAATTATGATAACTGTAGGGTGTTGTGCCCTCACAATACCTCTATTTTTCAAATGCTTTGATGGCTTCGAGCTGATCGTTATCTACGTAGAGTACCACTCTGCTGCTATGCTCCTCTTCGGATCGGAGTTTGTCATAGACATTCTGCATCTCGATGCGTTTTTCCCGCGACATGGGCTCTCTGATCGATTTATATTCGACCAGTTTGCCATCCTTGAGTACTCCGGAGATCTCGGCGTAGACCCAGTAGTAGCCTTTGTCTTTGCGGAGGTTTTTGACATACCCTCTCCATGTTTCGCCCGCTTTGATCGTTTTCCAGAGATCATCGAACGCTGATTTTGGCATATCCGGATGGCGGATGACATTGTGCGGTTTGCCGATCAGCTCTTCGGGTTCATAGCCGGAAATATGTGCAAAAGTCTCATTGATGTAGGTGATGATTCCACTGAGATCGGTTCTGGAGATGATGAGCTCATTTTCCGGCACCTCTGTCTCTATGAACATATCGAATGATGTTTCCATAATATACCCCTTTTGATTTGATGTATTATAGCATTGTCTGCAATGATGCGTGTTGAGCCAGGTCAACGAAGTTTTTCCTGTTTTGTCACTCTCTGCCCCCACAAAAAGCGTTGCTTGTAAAAAGCCTGATTGAGGCTCGAGATGGTAACCTTATGGGCACCGGAGCTGGCATGGATAAATTTATTATTTCCGATATAGATACCGACATGGTTGACGATACCCTTTCGTTCTTTGGAGGTATCGAAAAAGATCAAGTCCCCTGTTTTGAGCTCATTTTTGCTGAGTTTTTTGCCGATCTCGGCCTGTTGTACCGAAGTACGCGGCAGACAAACCCCGTTTTTGTTGCAGACATAACAGGTAAACCCGGAACAGTCGAAAGTCTTGGGTCCGTTGGCTCCCCAGACATATTTTTTCCCGAGATGTTTTCTCGCTTCTTCCAGCAGGGGGCCGCCATTTTTGATCAGTGCAAGTACCTGGCTCAGTGGAATGGATTGATCGGGTATTTTAAGAGTGCTTCCCACTATCAGAGTCTGATTGGAGGCGAGGGCATTCTCTTTTCTGAGTTTGGAGATAGAGATATGGTGCTCCGCTGCGACAGAAGCGATCGTATCACCTTCTTTGACCTTGTAGTCGGTGCTTCCTTTTGATCTGAGATTGACGCTGATCGCCTTTTTGTGGTTGAGTAGTTTCGATTTGAGGTGGGAACTCTTTGCCGTTCCGTCCGAAGTAAAAAGAAGCAGGGCTGTTATCAGTCGAATCATAATTTACCTCCTTTCCTGGTGTCTGTGTCATTGTCACAACTCTCTTCACCGGAAGCCTGATGTATGACCAGTGCCGGATAGGCAAATTCAAGATGATTCTTTTTGAGGATTTCCGCGATCTTGAACATCACATCCTCCTTGACCTCCAGCCACTCTGCCCAGACAACCGATTTGGAGAAGCAGTAGACGAGGATATTGATACTCGAATCGGCAAACTCATCCATATAGACCAGAGAGGTACGTTTGATTCCCTTGAAATCTTCGGCAGAGAGCAGTCTGGATGAGCGGTATCGGCTGACATACTTTGTACCGGATCCGGCAATACCATAGTGTTCTTTAAGCATCTGTCGAATATCCAGTATCGCCTGTTTGATATCGTTGAAATCGGACTCGTAGGTGACGCCGATATGCATTTTGATGCGCCTTCCTATTGTTCGGCGGCTCCAGTTCTTGATCTCTTCATTGGCCAGTTTGAAGTTGGGAATGGAGATCAGAGCATTGTCAAATGTCCTCAATGTGGTGGCCCGCAGTCCAATCTCTACGACAGTACCGTCGATGCCGCCTGCTTCGATCCAGTCTCCCTGTTCGAAAAGATCGCCAAGCAGGATCGAGACAGACCCGAAGATATTGGCGATACTGTCCTTGGCTGCGAAGGCTACCGCAAACCCACCGATCCCCAGACCCGAAAGCAGAGCAGTCAGGTCTACACCGAATATAATGAGGATTATAATGATTGATGCAATGATAATCAGTGAGTTGATGACTTTGATCAGGAGATTGAAGACCTCCTTTTTGAGTATCATGTTTTTCTGCAATTTTTCTATTTTGAGATAAGCGACTGTATTGGTGATGCGATAGAGCAGGAGCGCGATGAGCACCACATAGATCACACCGAAAAAACGGCTGATTATGATACTTTTGGTATCCATACCAAAATAAAATACAAGCGAAAGATGAATGATCAGTATCGAAGTGATGATATAGATGAGTTTGGTGATATTGTTGTGAATATAGTCGATATCCTCTTCATCGACTTTGCGGTAGTGCAGCAGACGGACGATCAGAAACTTGGCGATCATATTGATCATGAGAATAAGAAGGATAATCGATGAAAGAATGATAATCTGGGCTATGTCTATATTGAAATAGGAGAAAAAGCTGTTGAGTTTTTTTCCAAAGGGTGATTTATTGATTTTATCGATCAGGGCAAAAAGTCTCGATCGGGTGATCTTTCCCCAGTCATAGATATTTGAGCTGTTCTCGATGAGTTGTGCACTGAATGTGCTGATCACGTTTTCGAGCGCATCCAGTTTTCGCAACTCTTTTTGGAGCTCCTGTGAGACGGTACTGTCAGGTTTCTTCTGGATTGCCTTGAAAAATTTATCTTTCCTCAGCGGCATATATCTGGCAAATGAGTTTGCGATCATATCATTGATCTTATCCTCAAAATATTTTTTGGATTTGCTTTCGGTTTGAAGTAAAACTTTTTGAAGAAAATTCTTCATTTTGCCCTTGATACGGTATTCGTAGAGCTTTATTTCGTCGCGCATCGCTGCGAGTTTGCGACCGCGTCTCAGATTGTAGTTATATTGGATTTGAAGTTTTCCGACATCTCGACTGTAGGTATTGTTGCGGTCGGTATAATTCTTTTTGTCGGTTGCAAAATCAAAGAAAAAAATCTGATAGTCCTGATCCTGCTTTTTCCTAATCTTTTTTCTCTCTTTTTTGGTTAGATTGTGATCGAGAAGTTTGCTTTCGATTTTGATTTGTTGATCGACAAACTGATCAAATATGTCATTGGAGGCATAGAGAAAAGAGAATATGAGGAGGAACAGAATAACGATTTTTTTCACACTATACCTTTACTACTTTATGTAATTATAGCGTATAAATAAGATATGAATAACGCATCGTAAAAAAAGAAGTTTTTTGCCAAGACCTTTTGGAATAAAGGTCTTAAGCAGAAGAAAGTATCGAACTTAGGAGGTTGATTGCTCAGGTGTTCCACCGGTATAGTAAGTTCGAGATACCGTTTTGTTGGTAAGGTCGATCTCGATGAAGTTACCTTCATGCGTCGCAAAGATATAGAAGAATCTTCCATCAGGCGATACCCAGTTCAGGTGGGATTGAATAAAGAGATTGACCTCTTCATGTGCATCGGTAATATGGACATTCCACACCTCTTCTGTACCCATATTGATAATGGTTACATCCTGATCAAAGTGGTTGGTTACAATTGCCAGATTGAGTTGAGGGGAGAAATTGACATGTCCGCCACCCAGTCCAATCGGATACGTTTTGACTATCTGCATCGTTGATCTATCGATTACGAAAAGCTGCTTGCTCAGGCACATTGGTTGCCAGATATATTTACCATCAGGTGAAATACTGTAATGGTGGGTCATATCGCTGGAAGTGACTCCGGGGAAAAGTGTTACTCTACCAGGTATCAGGTGGCCATTTCCATCATACGAGAGTTCCATCAGGTGTGGTGCAACATTTTTGGATCTGGACCCTTCAACTTCTGCATAGAAGACTCTCTTTGTCAGGCTTTTGTCCAGTACGTCGACATCGATTGTGTGCACGCCTGTCAGCATGGGCAGTCTGTCTGTTTCCACAAAATTGTAACCACCCCCATTTTGGACAACTTTATAAACAACGATTACATCGTTATATCGATCCAGCAATGTAAAGTGATCGGCATCGAGCCAGGTGCTGTGTCCTGTCGCATTGCCGCCGCAGTTACCCGAAATCGTTTGGCCCGCTTTCACTGTTGGCCCTACAGTACCCAGTACACTATCAGTTGCAACATCGATAATACTGACCATCGGTTGATCTTTACCCGAGATCAGCTGGAGGTTACGATATTTATTGTAAGCGCCGGCAGCCCTGGGTTTATGTGGCAGGGGTACGGTTTTGTCATAAGACTGCGTTCTGGCATTGATGACATCAAAGGCTTTTTGGCCGGTTGTTCTGATATACATCCTATCTGTAAAACCTGCCCTGTCTGCCGAGTGCGGACTCGGACCCGGTACCCATACACTTGCCACTTCTGTCATACTGGCAGGGTCCATCACAACCACCCGGTTAAAGGCAGGGTCAGGATCGGCGTAGTAGTAGTAACTCCAAATATTTCCGGCGCTTCCGCCACCTCCGCCATTGTCCTCATTGCTATTACTGTTGCTGTTGCTTCCCTCAGTATCGCAACCTGCCATAAAAGCCACAACCAAGATTCCGGTTAAGGCTAAAATGAATCTTCTCACCTCGTCCCCTTTTGTTTTAAATTTTTTAATATTACACTAATAGAGTGTATGGTAAATAAACAAATCATTAACAGATCGCGAATATATTTAATTTATAAAATACATAAGAATAAATGAATTAACTACGCTTTTTTCTTCAATTGCAATGATGCAGAGTTTATGCAGTAACGTTCCCCTGTTGGTGTCGGTCCGTCAGGAAAGACATGTCCCAGATGCGCTCCACAGGCGGCACATCGGACCTCTGTGCGAGTCATACCGAAACTCTCATCTTTGATGTACTCAATCGCCTCTTTACTGACTGGCTGGAAAAAGCTCGGCCAGCCCGTTCCCGAGTCAAATTTCGTCTCAGAGGTAAAGAGGGGCGTATCACAACATTTGCAATGGTAGACGCCTTCACTTTTTTCATTCCAGTATTCATTTTGGAAAGGCGGCTCCGTCCCGTGATTGAGGCAAACACTGTATTCGAGTGGTGTCAGCTCCTTTTTCAGCGCTTCACGGTCGAGTTTGATGGGGTGGGGCATTTGGTTTCTCCTGTTTTGTTATTGTCAATGTATCATAGCGCAATAAACGTAATAAATTGCTCTATTTTTTAGAGGTGCTCTTAAGCAATAATCTCCTATCATGTGGCCACTATTTATCGGAGCATTTATGACACTTTTTCAATTGATACTTTTTATTGCGGCGCTGGTGATATTTTACCTCTTTTTCAAAAAACTTTTCAGCGAAGACTATCCCAGGCGAGGGGTTGATTATGAGGCAAAAAATGCCGATGCCCAGATTGGCGGAATCAGCCGTCCCGATAAGATATTTTCCCGTCCGGCAGTCAAGCCGGACCGCGTCGAAGAGTTGCTTTCCATTGCGGATGAATCGGTAGAGAAGAGTGATATGCTCGAAGCGAAGAAGGCACTTCAAAGTGCTCTGATACTGGACAAAGAGAACCCTGATATCCTGAGTCGCTTCGCCTATGTGTTGAACGCGATGAATGATTTTGCCGGCGCAAAAGAGCACTATCTCAAAGTGCTTGAACTTACCCCGGATGATGATATGGCAGAATCTTCACTGGCTAATGTGCTGCATCATCTGGGAGAGGATGAGGAGGCACTGAAACATCATCGCCGTGCTATCGATCTGGATCCTGACTATGCACCTCACTATTTCAACTATGCCAATACACTCTATGATATGGGAGAGAAAGGGGAGGCATTGAAAAATTATGAGAAGGCCTATGCAATCGATCCGACACTCAAAGAGGCAGAAGAGATCATCAAGACATTGAAAGAAGGAGGCCAGCTGTGAGTACTTGCTTTGTCGATCAGGTCGCAACACCAGAGATTTTGCTGCGTGTGACCAATGTATGTGGTGAATGCTATGATGATCTGGTCGAGGGGGAGCCTATCTATTACGATATGCAAAGCTACCGTTATCTGTGTGAAAAATGCCATGAAGCACTCTGTGAAAGAATGAATGATGAGTGCGAGGTGATCGAAGAGGAGGGACTGTTCGGCTGATTGCTCGGTTTGCTTCCACTTTTCTATCTATCTTCTCCGGTGATCCTCTTGGACCCTCAAACCTATCTGAAAATCTAAAGACCTTTATTTTGAAATGTTGGCATCACACAGTGATGCGGTCACAGCAGTATGAAATCCGATTGTGACATCCCGCCAGGTTTTCCCCTTGTGCAGTTCAAAACAGCTTTTGTTGATCGAGGAGAGAGCGGGGAGGGCATTGAAGTCGGCGAGATCGATGGCACCGGTAGCATTGAACTGCTCTTTTTCATAGCGGTACGTCATCGGAATCACCAGGGATTTTCCATTCATAGTGATCGCCACGGTGAGGGTGCCGGTTCTTGGCTTTCCCTTGGTGCGAGGATCAGCTTTGATAGATTGGATCGTCCCTTCGATTTTACCTCCGGTCATTTTATTGAAGAAGAATTGAACCAGTTTGACATCTCTGTCGGGATTGCCGCTGTCGACTTTGCCAGTATCGATCACGACTTTGGAGCCGACAAAGAGTTCTTTGAAATTTTTGCCTTCCAGGGCGGCAGGTGTATAGTCGACGGAGGTGAATTTTCCTCCGACACCGATTTTCCCCAGCGTTTTATAGGCTTTCCATATCACATCGATATTTTTAGGCTGTGTCAGGAGGCATCCGCCCGCGTGACCTGCCGTATAGAGCAGGCCCAGTGCCAGTAGTATCTTTTTCATTCTTCCTCCCTGGATGGTGTTGTTCGATTGGTTTCAGTCGGTTCTTCGCTTTGTATCGATTGGGTCTCTCTATCGTTTTTGTCTGAGTTGCTGGAGTTTTCAGCTGCTTCTTTGGAGCTTTTGTCTGCCATCGCGTCAGCCAGAGACTGCAGTGCGATATTGGCTTTCGTGATGATTGCGAGACATTTTTTGTCTTTGATATTGTGTTTGAGCGTATAGTACTCCGGATTGGTATAGGAGATCCAACTATCCCCTTCGTAGTCCGTATAGAAGAGCATCCTGAGGGGAAGATCCATTCCCATCGTTTGATTGCATTGCATCAGCACTGTGCCCATTTTGGGATTGCCGAAGACGACGACTGTGTTGGGAAGAAGCTGCATCTCCGAGTTTTTGGCATTTTGCGCATGGTCGATGACCTGGAATAGAGAGAGGCCTTTCTCTTCCAGGATCTTTTCGAAACGTGCCACTCCCTCTTTGGTGGTATATTTGCTCTTGACCGTTTCGATAAATGTACCCTTCTTGTTTTCGCAACCGGCAAACAAAAGGATTAGAGCAATCAGCAGTAAAACTTTTTTCATATTATGTCTCCTCTCTTGTGATTATACATTGAACCTGAAGTGCATCACATCGCCATCCTGGACGATATACTCTTTGCCCTCCAGGCGCATTTTCCCTGCCTCCTTGGCGCCATGTTCACCACCATACTGGACGAAATCTTCATAGGAGATCACCTCTGCACGGATGAACCCTTTTTCAAAATCATTATGAATCACCGCTGCCGCTTTGGGGGCTGTGGTGTTTTGGCGAATCGTCCATGCACGGACCTCCTTGACGCCTGCCGTAAAGTAGCTCATCAGCCCCAGTTTGGCAAAACCTTTGCGGATGATCTGGTCGAGTCCGCTCTCTTCGACGCCCAGGGACTCCAGCATTTCCGCCTTCTCTTCCTCTTCGAAACCGACCATCTCTTCCTCGATCTTGGCACAGAGTTTGATCACTTCCGCATTTCTGGAGGCGGCATACGCCTTGAGTTTCTGTACATACTCATTGTCCTCTTCGAGTCCCTCTTCATCGACATTGGCCCCATAGATGATCTCTTTTCCTGTGAGAAAACGCAGATCCCGATCCATCTGGATAAAGGCATCATCTTCTTTCAGTTCAAACGTCGAGACAGGATTACCCTCTTCGATATGTGCCATCAGTTTTTCCGCGATCTCCAGCTGTGCTTTGGCATCCCTGTCGTTGCCTCTGGCTTTTCTCTGCAGTGAATCGATACGTTTTTCGAGCTGATCCAGGTCGGAAAAGAGCAGCTCCTGCTCGATGATCTCCGCATCCCGAATCGGATCGATAGAACCCTCCACGTGGGTGATATTTTCATCTTCAAAGCATCTGACGATCTGCAGAATCACCTCTGTCTCCCGGATATTGGAGAGGAATTTGTTTCCCAACCCTTCTCCCTTGCTTGCACCCTTGACCAGGCCGGCAATATCGACGAAATCGAGTGTCGAAAACTGAATTCTTTCCGGATTGACGATTTTCGCCAGCTCGTCGAGTCGGCTGTCCGGCACCGGTACCACTGCTTTGTTGGGTTCAATCGTACAAAAAGGGTAATTTGCACTCTCCGCATTCTGTGCTTTTGTCAGCGCATTGAATGTTGTCGATTTCCCAACATTGGGTAATCCTACCAGTCCTATTCCCAGTCCCATTTGATTCACTCCTCTTTGTATAGATAGTTAATATTTCAATACTATTCTGTTTGTTTCGGGATTATAGCCAAAGGGTGCTTTTGGCGTACTTCCGGTACGGATGAATCACTCTTCCCTGCAAAAGATAAAATGAGCTTAAAAAACCAAATAGAATTTCGAGTGAAATATTTCGCAAGGAGAATCAGGATATACTCTATCATTATCATTATCATTCAGAAGAGTCATCAAAATGGCTGTTCCTTATCTAAAGGAGTCTCTATTGTCTACACATAATCAATCAAGCTTTTCATCCTGGGCCAAGCGGATTTTTCTCCTGCTGCTCTTTTTGGAGTTTCTCTATGTCGTTACATTCAACGTGCTGCTGAACTCGTCTTATCTGCGTGACCGGGTCAATGCTGTCGAGTCTAACAAAATTCAGATCAAGTGGGAGTCTGCCTGGACCTTTTATCCGGCAAGAATTCATGCGGAGAATCTGACGGTCGAAGGAGAGTCTGGATCAAAGGCTTGGCAGGCTGACATCGGAACAGCTTCTGCCTCCTTCTCTCTTCTCTCCCTGATAGGACACAGCGTCAAGGTGTGCGATGTTGAAGTCAAAGATATTTCCTATAAAGAGCAGGCAGTGTTGTCTTCATCCGATGCAAGTGCATCTGTAGCGGAATCTGCGATGAAAGAAGAAACAGGAAACCTGGAGGCTGCCGGAACTGAAGGGGGGCAGAAGCAGCACAATCCATGGCCGGTAGAGCTGAAAGGCATCAAAATCTCCGGAGATCATACGATCGAGAGTCAGCAATTCAAAGCACGACTGACAGGTGGAATCGATGCTGATCTTCATATCGTTACAGAGGAGGGCCTGCTTTCGGCGGACAAGGGTGCGATCGATATCACCGTTCAAAAACTTCTCTCTGCCGAGGGAGAGGAGATCGCACAGAATGCCAAAATCAAAACAGCATTCAGGATTTCACCGCTTGCCTACAAAGAGGAGAGAAAGGGTAGCCTGTTGGAGCATCTGACGCTTGACAGTGCCGTCACTGCGCAGATGAAAAATCTAAGTGTTTTCGATGCGCAACTGAAGCGTGTCAAAGGTGTGCAATTGAGTGGAAAAGGAACACTGAAGAGTCGTATCAGACTCGAAAGTGGCAAACTGCTTCCCGATACAAAAGTGCAAATCGATGCGGATAAACTCTTTATCCGAAAAAATAAATATTCGGTACGCGGCAATGGTGCGATCACATTGGCAGTAGAA
This sequence comes from Sulfurovaceae bacterium, assembly GCA_029933395.1. GTDB lineage: Bacteria > Campylobacterota > Campylobacteria > Campylobacterales > Sulfurovaceae > SZUA-451. Next base: position 11,320 of record JAOZOG010000044.1, read on the forward strand.
AAAAACAGCCCGGATCTTCTGGAGGCAAAAGTCACCTTTGGAAAATATATGGTTTATCGGGATGAAGGAATCGAGAATGGAAAAATAAAGGTTTCCCTTTTCCATGGCAAGGGATTGACCCTTCTGGCAAAGGCAAATACTACCCTCTACCCAAAAGCGAAAGGGCAACTGCCCCTGAGCTCTGTCGGATTTGAACTTCCGCCTGTGGTGGTCGATGACTTGAGCCTGCTTCAGCAGTATATTCCCAAAAAATGGAACTTGGCCCTCTGGGGAGGAAAGGGTACACTTCAGGCCAGGGCAACTATTCTTGAGAAAGAGTTGAATGCCTCCGTTAAACTACTTTCGAAAAAGACAGAGATCCGATTCAACAATCAGGCACTCAAAAGTGATCTGAATCTGGATATCAGATCGAAGGTGACGATGGAGCCGTCACTTTATGCAGATATCACAGGCAGTTCTATCTCGCTGACCAATACAATACTTGCCGGCAAAAAAGAGTCGAACGTAAAAGTATCGAAGCCCTGGCATACAAAAGTGGCTGTCGAAAAAGGAAAAGTGGCGCTTCTTGTGGCGGATATGAAAGGGATCGATACATTGCCTGCACTCTTGAAAAAATATAAACCCAAAGAGATTTTCGCCAATGCCGAGGGTGAGCTGACCCTTGGCGGAGATATCTCCCGCCTTGAATGGATCAATCTGTTGGCAAAAAGTTCCCTGGATCTTTCGCTGAAAGGCAGCGGTATCATTGAGGGCAAGCTTCTGGTCAAGCAGGGAAAATTGATGCCAAAAAGTGGGATGATGATTCTGTCGAAAAATCTCGAAGTGGGATTGCTTGATTATCTTTTCGATGGAGAGGGGAGTCTAATTGTCCAAAAGGGTGAACGTGATACGATCCCCCTTCTCTATGCGATGGAGTACAGCAATGCGACACTCAAACACAAAAACGACAAAGAGCCGATGATCGAGGCGGTAAAAATGAGGCTGGAGAGAGCGGCAGGAAGATCCAATAGCAATGGATCCAGATGGGACAAACCGCTGCATCTTCAAATAGATTCAGCCAAAGTAAAAAGTCTCGCACTTTACAACCAATACCTGCCCAAGAATTCACCTTTTACATTTATCTCGGGAAGTGCCGATTTGAAATCCGATATTACGCTGGAGAATAACAATACCCAAGGCTATATCACACTGGTCAGTGATGGAATGAAGATGCGTGTGGATGAGCAGGAGATCGCTGCAAGATTACGTGTCGATACCAGAATCGTCAGCGGAGAACCGCAGAAAATGCTTTTTGACATCTCCGGTTCCTCGATTCTGCTCGATCAGGCGAGAGTAGCAGGAGAAAAAGCAGCGCACAGTGATGCAGACTGGCGTCTCAAGATCGACATGAAAAAGGCGGAAATTATCTGGAAGAAACCTCTCTGGTTGAAGGCGGAGACTTCTCTGGCAATGAAAGATTCCAAACCTATTGTCGCGATGATTGAAAACGGTAACAGCAAGTTTTCATTTATCACCAAAATGCTGGTCGTAGAAAATCTCCAGGGTGAAGCAAAGATCACTATGGAGAATCAGGCGATCAGAATCCCCTATGCGATGGTCAAAGGCGGCAAGGTTGAAGTGGATGCCAAAGCCATTTTTGATAGCAGTCGCCGTGATGGCGTATTGCTTGTCAAGCATCCCAACTTCAGGGTGCTTGTGAAAAAAGAGGGAGAGAAGAAAAGTTTCGATCTCTTCAGTGCGCAGAAGAGTTTTGACAG
>JAOZOG010000236.1 GCA_029933395.1 Sulfurovaceae bacterium
CTTCTCCGCAGGCTGTGGTTCCTGTTTTGTTTCAGGTTTGGCTTCGGAACCACGGCGCTGCATCTCTTCGTCGATGAGCTTCAATTCGTCTTCGAGAACACGTTTGAAGGATCGCTGCTTTTCCGTCAGTTTTCCCGCTTTCTTTTCGAATGCGTTCAGAGAATCGAGCTTCGCCTGTCTGGCTCCTGCCATATCGGCGAGGGACTGATCGGACGATTTCGATATCCTCTTCATTGTCGAATCGAGAAACTTGTTGTGGAAGTAGGACGGTGCATCCTTTTCGTAGGATGCGATCTCTTTTTCGAGCGTAGCGATCTCCTGCTTCATCTTCTCGATCGTTTCGGGCTTGTATTTCACACCGGCTGCAGTGGTTCCCTTCGCAAGACGCTCCTTCTTGCTTTTCAGCCTGTCCTGGAGGTTTTCGATATAGGCTTCCTGTCCTTCACGATGCAGAAGGTCTTCCGGCTTGATTCCGCTCTCTTTGGCTTCTTTGTCGATCGTATCGGAATATTCGATCATCGAATCCTCGACGGTCTTCTCCGCTTCCGCCTGTGCGCTCTTCGCTTTGATATCCTTGTACTTCTCCTTCGCCTTGGTTCCGGCAGTCGATACGATGGAACCAGCCGATGTGACACCGGCAGCAGGACCGCCTCCGAACGCTCCGAGCATTCCGGCGGATTTCATCTTCTGTTGCGTCTCTTCGGTCGGGATATATTCGCTCGGCATACGCTCTTCGATGAATGTCTGAAGTGCTTCCGCTCCGCCTTCCACCATCGACGATACTGCCACACCGGCAGGGAACATCATCAGTTTCTTTCCAAGCGTTTTTCCTGCCGATGTCGTGATCTTGCGTCCGAATTTGCCGAGAACGGTATCCGCTTCGACCCTGTTGAGACCCATATAGCCGAGAGCTTCCGGCATTACGGTAAGATACTGCTCCAGCGTGTATTTGTCGCCATATCGGTTTCGTGCAAGCTCGTCGGCCTTCGCTGCGGAACCAAGTGCGAAGAGGTAGGGATTCTTCGATGCAGCCATCTCTGCAGCACCTTCGAATATACCCATAAGGCCTTCACGGACGAGAGGAATGTATTTGTCCTGATACCACAGAGCCTGTGCTTTGTCGAGGCCGTAGTCCTTTACGAGGATGTCGTTGTAAAAACCTTTGTTTCTGACCTTCTGCCAGTTTTTCTTCGCATAGTATTCCGCATTCTTCTGAAGTGATTCGAAAAATTCTCCGACATAAGGAATCTCTCTCGTGGCTCTTTCGAGCATACCGAACGCATTCGCTCCGAGGCCTTCAAGCCCTCCGATAACTCCGTATACGATATCCAGAGGAGAAGTGAACGCTCCGGTTTCGAGCATATCGTTGAAACTCTTGACACCGTATTTCTTCTTCAACGCCTCGAACCGCTCGTTCTCGAGGGAACCACGCTCTGCGCCTCTCTGCGCATTGAACGCCGATGCGATCTGATAGCTTCTCGCTTCCTGCGTATCCATCACCCTGTCGATGCCGGCATCCTTCGCCGCAAGGGAAAGCGCCTGGTGCGTATCGATGAGATCACGCTTGACAGGCTCGATATAGCCTTCCTGATTCTTCTGAATGATCTGACCGATCTCACGCTGCGTGGTTCCCGGTCTGTCGACCTTTCCTTCGAGATAGAGACCGGTATCCTCTCCGCTTACGAGAGAACCGATGAAAGACTGGATAGCGCCTTCCGTAGCGACATGACCGACACGTTCGTCCATCTTTTTCTTCATCAGTGCGGCAGTCGACAGCCCCTGGTTCTTCAGCGTATCTTCGATCGCATCGAATCCTTCGAGACGGATATTCCTGTCGAGACCGAAAATGTCTCCGCGTATCGTATCGGCATCGATAAACAGATTTTTCGACATATTGTAGAGATTGTCGTATGCCTGTTTCTGCTGGTTCTCCGTCGCATAGGGATTACGCAGAACGGATACGTTTTCGCTGACTCCTGGGATTTCGAGAAAGGATTGATAGGCAGGGGAACCACCGGTTGCCGAAGGCACCTCCAGGGATGAAGGCGCTTCGAATTTCATAGGTTTTGGCATTGGGATTCCTTTTTAGGGTGTTACTGTTTTGAGCTGTTCCTGGAATTTTTTCGGGTCCTGATTCAGGAATTTTATCATCAGATCGTAGACATCGTCTTCATCGGAAGGATCATAGTCAGGATTGTCCTTGATGTACCACTTCTCATACGCTTTGATAAGCGGCGACAGATTCGGATCGATATCGAGAACGCTCTTGAGCTGAACGGCTGTCTCTTCCTTGTTGTTGAGACCCATCCAGTTGCTGAGGAATGTTTTGTCTTCTCCGACAAACGGAGAGAGATCGATGTATTTTGACAGAGCCGTCGCATTGCTGACGAGGTTTTCGCCCGCATCGCCTGTCGATTTCGCCCACTTCGACAGGAATTTATTCATATTCTCCTGCCCTTTCTCGGCACGCTTTTCTTCTTTTTTGGTTATATTGTTCGCATAGGATGTCGCACTGTCTACGGCACTCTTCGGAAGACCGAGCTCGGAGAAGTAGTTTGCGAGATAGTTGTTGAACGACTCTTTTCCTTTTCCGCTGTATCCGACTTTCTTCCATTCGTCGTATGCAACGTCCGTCATAGCCATAAGCTCCTGCCTGTTAGGCATATAGTCTTTGAGTTGTTTGTCGAGCGTTTTCATCTTCGCATCGTACATTCTCTTCGCATCGGGGTCTTGAGCGAATTGCGATGCCATTCCTTCGAGTCTCGTCTTTTCATTGTAGATATTGTGATAGATGGCAAGCTTCGGATACTGCTGAACGATACGGCGGGACGTATTCTGCTGGAATACCTGCTCACGTCTCTCCGGAGCCACGATCTGAGTCTGCGCAGTGGTTCCCTGTTGAGGATAGGCAAGAGACATCGCCTGACTGCTCTCTTCTCCAATCTGTGTCAAATCGGGAGCCTTTTCCTCGGACGTGCCTTTATCGAGGTTTTTTCTGTATGAGAATTTGATTTTCGGTTCCGTATCCGTGAATGCCTCGATCGCATCGTTCTTGAGATAATCCCAGGCTCTGCCGAGCCATCCCCTGTTATCGGGTTGAGATGTCTGTGTTTCGGCAGGAGGCTGAAACGACAATCTGTCAGCACTGAACGGCGCTCTATTCGACCAGGGAGCCCCAGCTGGTTCCGTCTGTGTCGGAGCCTGTATTCCGGGAGCTTCTCCCTGCGGAACCACGCTTTGCTGTGCCGCTCCGGGTGCTTCGAGCATCTTCGCCAGATCGTTGAGCCTTGCAAGTCTCTTTCTTTCGGCTTCCTGCTCTGCAGCGAATTTGTTCTTGAGAAACTGAAATTGCTCCTGGTCGAGATTGTATTTCTTTTTGAACTGCTCGGCACTCTGGGTCAGAGACTGCTGAAACTGCTGTTGTCTCATATCC
>JAOZOG010000237.1 GCA_029933395.1 Sulfurovaceae bacterium
CGCTATACCGGTTCTACTATCAAACTGAATCAGGAGAAGAGTGATCTTGACGGTTTGAGAGTGGCAGTCGATGATTTGGGTATCGAGGTGAACTTCTCCAAGGAGAGAGTTAAAGAACAGTTGATTGATTTCATTATGAAATCACAATAAACAGTGCAATCTAAAGAAAGGAGAAGAAGTGGCAGTTAAATTGAATGCAGATGAGATCAGCTCGATCATCAAAGAGAGAATTGAAAACTTTGACATCGATATCGATATCAGTGAAGTAGGAAAAGTAGTAGGTGTGGCAGATGGTATTACCACTGTCTATGGCCTGAACAATGTAATGGCCGGAGAAGTCGTCGAATTTGAGAATGGTACCAAAGGATTGGTCCAGAACCTCGAAGAGGCAAGTGTTGGGGTCGTTATCCTCGGTACAATGGAGGGAATCAAAGAGGGGATGAGCGTCAAGCGTCTTGGCGAGCTCCTCAAAACACCGGTTGGTGACAGTATGCTCGGAAGAGTTGTCAATCCACTCGGTGAACCGATTGACGGCAAAGGTGCGATCGAAGCATCAGAGAGCCGATTTATCGAAGAAAAAGCCCCCGGCATTATGGCACGTAAATCAGTCCATGAGCCACTCCAGACAGGAATCAAGGCGATCGATGCACTGGTTCCGGTCGGTAGAGGCCAGAGAGAATTGATCATCGGCGACAGACAGACAGGTAAAACGACATTGGCGATCGATACGATCATCAACCAAAAAGGTCAGGATGTCATCTGTATCTATGTGGCGATCGGTCAGAAGCAGTCTACTGTTGCAGCGACAGTGAAGAAGCTTGAAGAGCATGGTGCGATGGATTATACGATCATCGTCAGTGCCTCTGCGGCAGACTCTACATCCTTCCAGTTCCTGGCACCATATGCGGGTGTCACAATGGCGGAATACTTCAGAGACAACGGCAGACATGCGGTTATCTTCTACGATGACCTCTCCAAGCACGCAGTTGCCTACAGAGAGATGTCTTTGATCCTTAGAAGACCTCCGGGCCGTGAAGCTTATCCCGGTGATGTTTTCTACCTCCACTCAAGACTGCTTGAGAGAGCGGCGAAGTTGAACGATGAGCTGGGTGCCGGTTCGATCACCGCTTTCCCAATCATTGAGACACAGGCAGGGGATGTATCAGCTTATATTCCTACCAACGTTATTTCGATTACTGATGGACAGATCTTCCTTGAGACAGACCTCTTCAACTCCGGTATCCGACCGGCGATCAACGTGGGCCTCTCCGTATCACGGGTCGGTGGTGCAGCGCAGATCAAAGCGATCAAGCAGGTATCAGGTACATTGAGACTCGACCTGGCCTCCTTCCGTGAACTTCAGGCGTTTGCCCAGTTCGCTTCCGACCTCGATGAGCACAGTCGTGCACAGCTCGAGAGAGGGCAGCGAATGGTCGAAGTATTGAAGCAGCCTCCCTATCAGCCGATTCCGGTTGAAAGACAGGTTGTTAGCATCTTTGCAGGTGCCAATGGTTTCCTTGATGATCTTCCGGCTAGCAGCGTGACGAAGTTTGAAGCAGAACTCTATCCGTTTATGGAAGCGAAATATTCCAACATTTTTGATGCTATCAGAGAGAGCAAAAAGATCGATGCCGATACAGAGACCGATCTGAAGAAGGCTCTTGATGATTTTAAAACTTCATTTACAGGATAAAAAGGCTGTCTAATGGCTAACTTGAAAGATATACAGCGCAAGATCAAAAGTGTAAAAAATACACAGAAGACGACGCGCGCGATGAAACTTGTTTCATCGGCAAAACTCAAAAGAACGGAAGAGCTTGCAAAGCGTTCGAGAGTCTATGCCTCCAAATTGACAGAGATGATCGATGAGATCGCACTGAAAATTCAGAATCTCGGTTCTGATGCCAGTGACAATGTCTACTTCAGGGACAATCCAAATCCCAAGAAGGTGGACATTATCTTTATCACAGCAGACAAAGGTCTCTGCGGCGGATTCAACTCTCAGACACTGAAGCGTGTCAACCAGGTCATGAATGAGTTCAAAGCCGACGACATCAAGATTCGCCTCAGCGGTGTCGGTAAAAAAGGTATCGAATATTACCGATTCAACAATATTGATATGATGCGTGAAGTGATTGGTTTGAGCTCCTCTCCAGATTATCAGAGAGCGGCGGAATTCATTTCGGAAATCGTCGATGAGTATGCGAACGGTGAAACGGACAGAATCATTCTGGTACACAACGGCTATGTCAATATGATCAGCCAGGAGATCAGAGAAGATCAAATCCTGCCAATCGATATCAACAAGGTGGGTGACACAGAGGTTGAGTCGAAGTCCGAGCTCGAGATCGAGCCGGATGATGACAATACCCTGCTGGTGGCACTGATCAAACGGTATATTGAATACAGTATGTATTATGCACTGATCGACTCTCTGGCAGCAGAGCACGCGGCCAGAATGCAGGCAATGGATGCTGCGACAACCAATGCGAAAGAGATGGTGAAAACACTCTCGATCAAATACAACAAAGCTAGACAAGAAGCGATTACCACAGAGCTCATCGAGATCATCAGTGGTATGGAATCAATGAAATAAGAAGAGGAGAAGAAATGACAGGCAAAGTAGTACAGGTCCTTGGTCCCGTTATCGACGTGGACTTTTCAGACTATCTTCCGCAGATCAACGAAGCGTTGGAGACAACATTCGAGGTCGACGGCAAAGAGCATAAGCTGGTACTGGAAGTAGCGGCACAATTAGGTGACAACAGAGTCAGAACCATTGCGATGGATATGAGTGAAGGTGTTGTCAGAGGACAGGAAGTCAAAGCCACAGGTGACTCTATCAAAGTTCCTGTCGGTGAAGAGGTTCTTGGACGTATCTTCAACGTGATCGGTGAGACGATCGACGATGCGGGTGATTTTGAAGCGAAGACCTACTGGTCGATTCACAGAGAAGCACCGCCATTTGACGAGCAGAGCACCAAGACGGAAGTCTTTGAGACAGGTATCAAGGTCGTTGACCTGCTTGCACCATATTCCAAAGGTGGTAAAGTCGGACTCTTCGGTGGTGCCGGTGTCGGTAAAACTGTCATTATTATGGAGCTGATCAACAACGTTGCGATGAAACACAGCGGTTATTCTGTCTTTGCGGGTGTCGGTGAAAGAACCCGTGAAGGTAACGACCTCTATTTCGAGATGAAAGAGTCCAACGTCCTTGACAAAGTTGCCCTCTGCTACGGCCAGATGAGTGAACCTCCGGGGGCAAGAAACAGAATCGCCCTGACCGGTTTGACGATGGCAGAGTACTTCCGTGACGAAATGGGCCTCGATGTTTTGATGTTCATCGACAACATCTTCCGATTTGCACAGTCCGGTTCAGAGATGTCTGCACTTCTGGGACGTATTCCTTCAGCGGTTGGTTATCAGCC
>JAOZOG010000238.1 GCA_029933395.1 Sulfurovaceae bacterium
CTCTATATTGCAGATGATCTTGGATATGGCAAGATAGATATACCGTATGAGTGCGACAACGGTGATCTCTATACGAATGGTTTTACCGACTACGATGGATTCTTTGAGTATCCAATCGACGCATATTGCACCTTCTATCTTTAGCAGGCAGGTATTATTCCGAGTTCAGATGCGGCGACGTCACTCCCGCATCCTGTAAAATCAGGATACTTTTCCATTCCCCAATCCGCTTTTAATCGCCCCTAACCACATTTTCGCTAAAATATCTCTACTTTTAAACAGGGGATATTTTTGATGGATATCAGACAATCTTTTTTAGACTATTTTCAAAGCAAGGGGCATCAGCTTGTGCCAAGTTCTCCTTTGGTTCCGGATGATCCGACGCTACTCTTTACCAATGCTGGAATGGTGCAGTTCAAAGATATCTTTACCGGTGAAGCGCCGATCCCCAATCCCCCGCGTGCGACCTCTTCGCAGACCTGTATCCGTGCAGGAGGCAAGCATAACGACCTGGACAATGTCGGCTATACCGCCAGGCATCATACCTTCTTCGAGATGTTGGGCAACTTCTCTTTTGGAGACTACTTCAAAGAGGATGCGATCGCCTATGCGTGGGAGTTTATCACAGACAAGGATTATCTGGGGCTTCCTATCGACAAGATATGGGTCACTGTCCATGACAGCGATCTGGAAGCCTATGAAATATGGAGTGAATATGTCGACGAAGATCGTATCGTTCGCTTCGGGGACAAGGATAACTTTTGGCAGATGGGTGATACCGGGCCATGTGGGCCATGCTCGGAGATCTTCTATGATCAGGGAAAAAAGCATTTCAACTCTGACGAAGATGTTCTGGGGGGCGAGGGTGATCGCTTCCTGGAGATATGGAATCTGGTCTTTATGCAGTATGACAGGGACGCAGAAGGCAATCTCACGCCACTCCCCCATCCAAGTATCGACACGGGTATGGGACTGGAGCGTGTCATCGCGATCAAAGAGGGGGTTTTCAACAACTTCGACTCCTCTACTTTCAAGCCATTGATCGATGCGATTATCGACATCGTAGGCAAAGAGCCGACCGATGAAACGATCGCAAGCTACCGTGTGATCGCTGACCACTTGAGATCGACGACATTCCTGCTGGCTCAGGGCGTGAACTTCGACAAAGAGGGGCGTGGCTATGTGCTGCGCCGCATTATGCGCCGGGCGATCCGTCACGGCTATCTGCTGGGGCTGCGTGAACCATTCATCTATCGCCTGGTCGATACGCTTGTCGCGCAGATGGGCGGCCACTATACCTATCTGGAGACACAGGCAGAGGGCGTCAAAACGGCGATGAAGCTGGAGGAGGAGCGCTTCTTCTCGACCATCGAGGCGGGGATACAGCTTTTCAACAAGGAGCTGGAGAATACGACGGATACTTTCTCCGGAGAGATCGCTTTCAAACTCTACGATACCTACGGCTTTCCCCTGGATCTGACCGAGGATATGCTGCGGGAAAAAGGGATTGCTCTGGACAAAGAGGGATTCGAACGAAAAATGCAAGTACAAAAGGAGCAGTCCAAAGCAGCCTGGAAGGGGACCGGCGACGCGGCGACCAGTGGCGACTTCAGGGCGCTCAAGGAGAAGTTCGGTGAAAATGAATTTGTCGGCTACGAAAAAACCACTCTGCACACAAAAGTCCTGGCACTGCTGGATGAGCAGTTCAAAGAGACAGAGCGTATCGAAGGCAGAGGTTGGGTATTGCTGGAGCAAACCCCCTTCTATGCAGAATCAGGTGGGCAGACAGGGGATATCGGTGAATTGAAAACCGATGAGGGAACCGTCAAGGTGCTGGAGACGAAGAAGTTTCTCGATCTCAATCTTTCCGAAATCGAAGGTGTCTTGAAGATTGGAGATGAGGTGATCGCTTTTGTCGATGAGAGCAGGCGACAGATCGCGAAACACCACTCGGCGACACATCTGCTGCATGCCGCACTGCGTAAGCTGTTGGGTGAGCATATCTTCCAGGCAGGTTCACTCGTCGAAGCGAACCGGCTCCGTTTCGACTTTTCGCATCCCAGACCGATGAGCAGGGGAGAGATCAAAGAAGTTGAAGCCTGGGTCAATGACAAAATAGACCGCAATATTCCGACCAAAACCGAGGTAATGTCTGCCGATGCAGCCAAAGAGACCGGAGCGATGGCGCTCTTTGGTGAAAAGTATGGTGATGAAGTGCGGGTTGTCAGTATGGATGATGTGTCGGTAGAACTCTGCGGCGGTACCCATGTCGCCTCCACAGCGGAGATAGGGCTCTTTATGATCACCAAAGAGAGCGGCGTCAGTGCAGGTGTCCGCAGGATCGAAGCCGTGTGCGGTCTCGAAGCGATCAGAAGTGTCAACCGACTCAGAGAAGAGATGGAAGGCATCAGGGAGGAGCTCAAAAATCCAAAACCGATCGCCGGTATCATCAAACTGAAAGAGCAGATCAAGACACTCAAAAGTGAACTTGCCGCAATGGTCAAAGGTAATCAGAAGGAGCTTGAGGCTTCACTGGTCAATGGCGTACATGTCATCATTGATGAGGTTGATGCGGGTGATATCAAGGCAATGATCGATGAGGTCAAAAACCGTTATGACAAAGTGGCGGTGATGCTCTTTATGAAAAAAGGCAACAAAGTGATGATCGCTGCCGGTTCGAAAGGCAATGCGGTCAAAGCCGGAGAGTGGATTAAGACGATCGCACCGATCCTTGGAGGTGGTGGTGGTGGTCGTCCGGATTTTGCCCAGGCAGGCGGCAAAGATGCGAGCAAAATCACGGAAGCGATCGAAGAGTCGAAAGTTTATCTGGCAGGTATTCTCGAAGGCGGAAACTAGAGGGGGTGAATCTGTGAAGAGTTGGATGGTAGAGTTTTTTGGTGCATGGGCACATGAGATCGTTTTTTTACATGTCTTCAGTGCGATTATCTGGGTAGGCGGAATGATCGCGATTCGTCTGGCGGTACACCCCAATCTCCAGATGATCGAAGATCCAAAAGTAAGGCTGGGGCGGACACTGGCGATCACCGGAAAGTTTTTCAATATCGTTATTCCTTTTATTCTTATCATTATTCTGACCGCCGTCATTATGGCTGTCGGGTTGGGCTTCAGAGCGGCAGCCGTGGATACATCCGGCAATGTGATCTCAGAAACAGCCTATATCACCTATCAGTATGTTCATGTCAAAGAGGTGATCTGGATGGTTATGGCAGCCAACTTCTCCTGGATGTATCTCAAGCGTCGCAAAGCGCAGAAACTCTTTGACAAGGGTGAGCTTCCCGCCGCCAAAGCGATGGTGGCAGTCATTCCAAAAGTTTTGCTCCCGGTTAATATTGTGCTGGGTATTGCGGCGATCTGGCTGGGTATTACATTGAGGGGACTGTAGCAGGTGAAGAGGGA
>JAOZOG010000045.1 GCA_029933395.1 Sulfurovaceae bacterium
TGACGTCGATTTTGGAAAATTGAAGTAGGTCGGAGTGTCCCCACTCCGACAAATATTCCATAGTAAGTGTAGCGTGAGCACTCCTGCCCACGAAAAATCTACATAATATATTCTAGAAAAGATATCGTGGGCAGGAATGCCCACGCTACGATTGTTGTGTTGTTTTGTTCGCGTTAGGGGTCCCGGCGAATCGATTTGATTAAAAAAGCGCCCGGTGCTCCACCATACTGCAGTGATTCTGTACGACTTTCATGCCGGCTTTTTCCGCTTTTTCCGCTGCGGCATTGTTGACAAGTCCCTGCTGTCCCCAGAAGACTTTGACATCGCCTCTTTCGATACAGGCATCGGCGATCGCATCGAAAGCGGCGGGTTTGCGGAAGATATCGACCATATCGATTCCGAAAGGGATCTCTTTGAGGGAGCGGTAGACTTTTTCGCCCAGGATCTCATCCTCTTTGGGGTAGACCGGCACGATCTTGTAGCCGACCTCTTTGAGGTATTTGGCGACGCGGTGGCTGGCTTTGGACTCATCGGGAGAGAGGCCCAGGACGGCGATCGTCTTGACACTGTCGAATATCTCTTTGATCTCCTCTTTGTTGCTGTTGACAGTAGGAAATTCACACTCCATTGCTTAATCCTTTGATGCTATAATTCAACCCTTGCTTCCAATGCCTGAAAGTTTTGGGATAGTGGGCTTATTATTACTCAGGAAAGATAATGTTAGACTTAAAGCAGATAGAAAAAGCCTATAAGAGGGTTTCAGAAATCGTATCCAAAACCCCTTTCAGTTATGCTCCGATTCTCAGTGAATTGACGGGATATGAGATCTATCTCAAAAAAGAAAATCTGCAGCAGACAGGTGCCTTCAAGCTCAGGGGTGCATTCAACAAGATCGCGATACTGGCCGAAGAGGGAAGTCGCAGGGGTGTTGTAGCGGCGAGTGCCGGGAACCATGCGCAGGGTGTGGCGTTTGCCGCCAGACACTTCGGGCTGGATGCGACGATCGTGATGCCCGAGTCGACACCCTTGACCAAGGTGCAGGGCGTTCGTGAGTTGGGAGCGGAGGTGATCCTCTATGGTAGCAACTATGACGAAGCCTATGGCTATGCGACTGGGTATGCTTCGGAGAAAAAGCGAGAGTTTGTCCACCCCTTTACAGACGAAGCGGTGATGGCAGGGCAGGGGACGGTTGCCATCGAGATGCTCGATGAGGTTCCTGATCTTGATCTGGTCGTCGTGCCTGTCGGGGGAGGGGGTTTGATCTCGGGTATCGCTACGCTCATCAAAGAGAAAGCTCCCTCTTGCCGTGTCACCGGTGTCGCGGCAGAAGGTGCCCCTGCAATGGCGAAATCCTACAGCAAAAGGCGTGCGATCGATTCGACAAGCGTCAGGACGATTGCCGATGGAATTGCCGTACGGGACACTTCGCCGGTCACTCTGGGGTATCTGTTGAAGTATGTCGACGAGATGGAGCTGGTCTGCGAAGATGAGATTGCCAATGCGATTCTTTTTCTATTGGAGAGACAGAAGGTACTGGTCGAAGGTGCCGGTGCTGTCGGTGTGGCCGCACTGTTGCACGGCAAGATCAGGATGCCAAAAGGCAGCAAGATCGGTATCGTACTCAGCGGCGGCAATATCGATGTCACGATGCTTTCACTGATCATCGAGAAGGGCTTGATCAAATCATCCAGGAAGATGAAGCTGATCGTCACACTGGTCGACAAGCCCGGTTCACTGATGCACTTTACCGAGCTGCTCAGTAAGGTCAGTGCCAATATTGTGCAGATCGGATATGACAGGACATCGACCGACCTGGAGTTTGGGGATGCCAATGTCTCTGTCGATCTGGAAACCAAAGGTAAAGAGCATCAGGAGGAGATCAGAGAGATACTCAAAGCGCATGGGTTTGCCTTTGTGGAAGAGCATTGATGATCGGAATTGACCTGGGTTCCAACACCCTGAGAGCTGTGCAGATTGATTGCGGCAGCGGCGAAACGGTTTCCGTCTACGAGAAGATCGTCAAAACGGCAGATGGCTTGGTGCACACAGGAAAGATCGATACCAAAGCACAGGAGCGTGTGATCGCTGCCATTATCGAGGCCAAAAAGAGAATCAGCTTCGAAAATGACCGATACAGGGCAGTGATGACAGAAGCGATACGGCAGGCTTCCAATCGGGATGAGGTTCTCGGCAGGATTGAGAGGGAGACCGGTATTGTTTTTGAGATGATCAGCGGGGAGGAAGAGGCGAACTTGGCACTTTTGGCGGTGGAGCATAGACTGCAGCAGCTTCGGCGCGAAGAAAAGCTTGCCGGACATGGTCAAAATGCAGACACTTTTTTGCTTGTCGATATCGGTGGAGGATCGACGGAGCTGATATTCGATTATTGGGGGAAAACGGTGAGCAAGAGTTTTCCCATCGGTATCGTGACGGTATCGCAACGCTACCGCACACTTGAGGCGATTGAAAATGCACTGCCTGACAGGATGAAGGAGATGCAGCTTTTCTGTGACGAGATCTATGCAAAGTATGGAAGAACCGACAGTTTTATCGCGACAGCCGGCACGCCAACTACCGTAGCTGCCCTGAAACTGGGACAAAATTATACGACGTATGATCCTGAAGCGGTCAATGGAACAGAGCTGACGGTTTTAGATCTTGAAAATACCCTGAAGCAGCTGCTCGCGATGTCACCTGATGAGCGTGAGATTGCAGTTGGCGTCGGCAGGAGTGATTTGATTGCTGCCGGTATATTGATCTTTCGGCAACTCTTTTTGATCGCAGAAATGCAGGCATGTATCGTGATCGACGATGGATTACGCGAGGGTGTGGCGCTGGATGGTTGCCGTGGAGATACCGAAGAGCGCTGAATCTTTCTTTTTGGATTCGGGTTTAATACCCCTTTTACTACAGATTCGATATGATTATGCATTCTATAAAAACAGTGCATTAGGTTTCTAATTGGTTGTGGGGAGCGCCTCTTTTGGAAAAAAGGGAAAACGGTATCGTAGGCAGAATGATGAAATTCGGATCGGTGGGCGCTCTGGGGGCGGTGACCAATCTGGCGATCTACAGTACGCTTATTTTTCTCGATATCAACTATAACCTTGCTGCCATAGCCGCCTTTCTGGTGGCAGTGACGCAGAATTTTCTGCTCAACAAACGGTGGACCTTCCGTGATCATGATGTGAATGTCAGGCATCGCTTTGTCAAATACTTGATTTTGAACTTTATGAGCTTTCTGTTGAACCTGGCGATTTTGAATCTGGTGATTCACTATTTCGGGACGGAGAAAACAGTACAGATTGCAGCGCAGGCTTTGGGTATTTTGGGGGCGATGTCGACCAACTTTGTCGGCAGCCACATCGTCGTATTTAGAACGTGGGGAGAGGGGAAATCGTGAAAAAGGGCATCGTGATCATCCCGACTTACAACGAAATCGATAATGTCGAAGTGGTCACCGGGGCCGTATTTGACCTTGATCTCAATCTCGATATCCTTATCGTCGATGACAGCTCTCCGGACAAAACCTATGAAAAAGTGCGTGAATTGATTGATGAGAAGTACGAAGACCGTCTTCATCTCATCGTCAGAGAAAAAAAAGAGGGGTTGGGCAAAGCCTATATCGAAGGATTCAAGTGGGCACTGGCACAGCCGAAGCATTATGACTACATCATTGAAATGGATGCCGACCTCTCGCACAACCCCAAGTATCTTCCCCGTTTTATCGAAGCGATGGAGGAGAATGACCTGGTGATTGGCAGCCGCTATGTCGAGGGTGGCGGCGCGACGGACTGGCCGCTCTTCCGCAAGGCGATCAGTTATGGAGGAAGTCTCTACTCGCGCTTGATACTGGGCGTGAAGGTCAAGGATATTACCGGCGGTTTCAAATGTTTCCGGCGCGAAGTACTCGAAGCAATCAATCTCGACAATGTGATGACGACGGGATATGCCTTCCAGATCGAGATGAACTACAAAGCGACCCTGAAGGGCTTCAGGATCAAAGAGGTACCGATCGTTTTTGAGGAGAGACTGCGCGGCAACTCCAAAATGTCCAAAAAAGTTTTTGTCGAAGCACTGGGCAAAGTGATCAAACTGCGAATGAACAAACGCAATATTCTGGAGAATGGATGATGCCGATCAGGGAGCGCATCATACTGCTGCTTTTTACCCTCTTCAATGTTATCTCCAACGGTTTCATCCCCTTTTATTCGGATGAGACGTATTACTGGATGTGGTCGAAGAAGCTCGCACTCTCCTACTTCGACCATCCGCCTATGGTGGCGTACCTGATCAAAGCAACGACGCTTTTTGGGGATTCGGTGATGGAGATCAGGCTGGGTGCACCGCTGATGATGGCGGGGAGTGCCTGGCTCCTCTATCTGCTTGCCAGAAAGATCTTCGATGAGAAGACGGCGCTCTATACCTTCTATATCTTTTTGACTGCAATAATTGTGCAGGGCGGTGCCACGATCATTTCGCCGGATACCCCGCTGATCTTTTTCTGGTCGTTGACACTCTATGTGGCCTATCTCTATATCGACAGTGGCCAGCGGCGCTATGCCATCTTGACAGGAATTTTTGCGGGTGCGCTGCTGATGTCCAAATATACCGGCGTGCTTCTGCTGGTCTCGCTCACACTCTATATCCTTCTCTATCGGCGTGCGCTGCTGAAAAACGGGTACCTTTATCTGGCTGTCATTCTCTGTTTCGCCGTCTTTGCACCGGTGATCTATTGGAACTATCTCCATGATTTTCTCTCGTTCAAGTTCCAGTTGGGTCATGGTATCGCGCAGGAGAAGGTCTTTCATCCGGAATATTTCTTCAAATTCGTTGGGGAGCAGCTGGTGCTTTTTCATCCTTTTTACCTGCTTCCACTTCTCTACTTTATGGTAAAAGATAGAGAGATTTTGAGTGCAAAAAAGATGTATCTGGCGATACCTTTTCTCTTTCCTTTGGGCTTTTTCGTCTATTTCGCCGCATTCAAGGAGGCCAATGCGCAGTGGGCCGCTCCCGCCTACCTGAGTGCCTCGATACTGCTGGGGTATTATCTGGCCAAACGGGATGCCGTGAAGTTGATCGTAGCGGCGGGAATCCTGACGGCTCTGCTGGTGCTGATGACCAAGACGCCGATGGGCGATGTCATTCCTGCGGTCAAAAACTTCAAAGCCAGAGCAGTCAAGGTCAATCAGTTCGACAAAGAGATCAAGGCACTCAATCTCGATATCGACAGCTATGACTATATCCTGATCGATGATTATCACGGAACTGATGTGGCCTACTACTTCAAAAAATATAAAAATGTACTGGTCGTTACTCCGGAGCGTTTTTCCAATTTCAATATCTGGCGATATGAAGACCTCAATATCAGTATGGACCCACCGCCCACTTCGCTGCCAAAGCTGGGAAAATGCCTCTATGCCGGGATCAGTGACCTGCATATTTATCAGCTCAATCAGCTTTTTGGCGAGGGGAAAATACTGCTTCGTGAGAAGAAAAAGATCGGCAGGAGAGAGATCTCTTTCTATTTGGTCGAGTATCATAATTGAGAGCATAAGCTCTTATCTTTTTTTGCTATAATCGAAAGAAATTTTTATAATTGGAGTGGTTACCATGCAGATGAGTGGTGCACAAATGGTTTGTGAAGCGCTGATCGCCGAGGATGTCAAGACAGTATTTGGCTACCCCGGCGGCGCAATCATGAACGTATATGATGAGATCTACAAGCAGAATGCTTTTGAGCATATTCTCAACCGACACGAACAGGCAGCCGTACATGCAGCTGACGGATATGCACGCTCTACAGGCAAAGTCGGTGTTGCGATGGTGACAAGCGGACCGGGCTTTACCAATGCGGTGACAGGATTGGCGACAGCCTATATGGATTCGATCCCGATGGTGGTGATCTCCGGACAGGTGCCCCTTTCGCTGATCGGTACGGATGGCTTTCAGGAGATCGATGCAGTCGGTATTTCGCGCCCATGTACCAAGCACAACTATCTTGTCAAGTCGTTGGCAGACCTTCCCGGGATACTCAAAGAGGCATTTTATATTGCCAGAAGTGGTAGACCGGGGCCGGTACTGGTCGATATCCCCAAAGATATCACTGCAGAGATGGGGGAGTTCGTCTACCCCAAAGAGATCAGTATCCCAACCTACAAACCCAACTACAAAGGGAACGACCGCCAGATCAAGAAAGCAGCCGAAGCGATCAAGAGGGCGAAAAAACCACTTCTTTATATTGGTGGCGGTGCAGTGCTGAGCAACGCTTCCGACCTGGTTCGGGAACTGGCAGAGAAGACACAGATACCCGCTGTCGAGACGCTGATGGCAAGAGGCGTGATGGGTGCGAAAAACCCGCTGCTTCTGGGGATGTTGGGAATGCATGGCAACTACGCTTCCAATATGGCGATGTCCGAAACGGATCTGGTTATCTCTCTGGGTGCCCGTTTTGATGACCGTGTGACGGGAAAACTGAGTGAATTTGCCAAATACGCCGATGTGATCCACGTCGATATCGACCCGGCCAATATCGGAAAACTGGTTGACGTGGATTATCCTATTGTTGGAGATATCGGGACGGTGGTGGAAAAGCTGCTGCCGGCACTGGATGGCGTCAATACAGACAATTATCGTGCCTGGCGGGAAATCCTGAATCGTTACGACGAACTTCATCCCCAAAGTTATCAGGACAGCGACGAAGTATTGAAGCCGCAGTGGGTGATCGAGCGAGTCGGTGAACTGCTGGGTGAGGATGCGATCATTACTTCTGACGTGGGCCAGCACCAGATGTGGGCGGCGCAGCACTATCCTTTCGACCGTCCAAGACAATGGATCAACTCCGGTGGCCTGGGAACGATGGGCTTCGGTTTCCCGGCAGCACTGGGTGCAAAGAGAGGCAATCCTGACAAAACGGTGATCAATATCACGGGTGATGGTTCGATCCTGATGAATGTTCAGGAGCTGGTGACCGCTTCGGAGTACAAGATCCCGGTGATCAATATCATCCTCAACAACCACTTCCTTGGAATGGTACGGCAGTGGCAAACCTTCTTCTATGATAAGCGCTACTCAGAGACGGATCTCAGCTTTCAGCCTAGTTTCAAAGCCCTGGCGGAAGCGTGTGGGGGTATCGGTTATGATGTTACGACCAAAGAGGAGTTCGATGCTGCACTCAAGGATGCGATCGAGCAGAATAAAGTCTGCTTCATGAATGTCGCGATCAACCGACTTGAAAATGTCTTGCCTATGGTACCGTCCGGAGGCGCACTCTACAATATGTTACTAGAACACAAGGATCAATAATGCAAAAAGTAAGAAGAGTCATCTCTGTCATTGTGATGAATGAAAGCTCGGTTCTTGCGCGCGTGACATCGCTTTTTGCCGGCCGCGGATACAATATCGACTCGTTGACGGTGGCTCCGATTCCCGACAGCGAACTCTCCCATATCACGATCGTCACCAAGGGAAGCCCCAAAGTGATCGAGCAGATCATCAAGCAGCTTCACAAACTCATCCCGACACTCAAAGTGATCGAGCATGAAGAGATGGTCGAGAAGGAGATGGTACTGATCAAGTTCCCCATCGGTGAAAACCTGAGCAATATCCAGGCGCTCTGTAGCGCCTATAACGGCGGCATCGTCAATGTCGGTGTCGATATGGTGATCGCGATGGCATCTGATGAACCAAATCGTATCCGGCACTTTATCGAAGCTGCCCATCGTTACAACCCCTGCGAAGTGGTTCGAGGCGGGGTCGTCGCGATCGAGCGATAGGGTATTCGATTGCGTTCGCAGGGTGGGCTTTTGAAGTCCACCAAAAAGCTTAGAGGTGCCCTGAAGAAGGTGGGCACAAGTGCGCCACCCTACGCTACCTTCCTATAGTTTATCCTGCAAATATCTGCAATGTATTTCCGTAGGGTGCACCCCGCGCACCTTTCAACCGGTAATTTCTCATAACATCCCACAAGCAACCATTACGCGTTATCTTTCTTTGGTGCGCATAGCGCACACTACCCCAAATCCCGAAATAGAAATACAGCACTCTACGCAATCATCGCATACAGGTACTTTGCGAAAAATCATCGATGAACCTTCGGGTGCACCTCAAATTTTTCACAAACCCCCTGCATACGAGCATTGCAGATATTGCAAGTATTTCTATTTCGGGATTTGGGCCTACGGGTATTATCTGATTGTGTGTATAATACACTTATCAATAAAAGCTGTTTAAAAGGAGTCGATATGCAAAACGCTTCATTGCCCGATCAATTCAAACAAGCCATTCTCAAACCGGAACCCCTCTGGAGAGAGAAAGCCGAAACAGAAATATCCTGGAAAGTACTGCTCAAATCTCCCGTACTTCCGGTGATTATCGTTGTCGCTGCCGTATCGGCTCTGCTGACACTGCTTTTTGGCTATCATATTCCCGTAATCGGAGTCGTGCGCCCTACGATAGGCGATACGGTGATGCAGGCGATCGGCACAATTGTGATCTACACGGTATCGATCCTTGCTTTTGGCTGGGTTGCTGCATGGCTGGCCGGTATGATGGGCGGAAGGGACGATATGAATCGCAGTGTCGCGATGTTTTTCTGGGTCTCGATTCCTTCGCTCCTTGGGCAGGTCCTGAGTCCGATACCGATGATTGGCTGGGTGATTGGATTGGGGCTGGGGATCTATACGCTTGTGCTTCTCTACAGGGCGATCCCGGTTTTTCTGGAAGTGCCGCTGGAGAGCAGGGTAAAGCATTTCATTCTTTTTGTCATCATTTCAATTGCGTTTTCTATGTTGCTGGGCAGCACACTGGGAAAACTTTTTGAGCCGACCGGTATGTATGAAAAGATGCAAAATTCGATACCCATAGCCAGTGAAATATCCAAAAAGGCCAAAGAAGCAAACAAATCGCCCGATAAATATATCGAAGATTATATCGGTTCGATGATGGGTGGAGACTATGGGCAGAAGGTGGTCGAAGAGAGCGCAGAGGATACCTTCACACCGCCCAAAGACAATCTGCTGACCCCCAGGCAGGTGATGGAGTTTGTCGCATTGGCCAAAAAGGTCGCGATCGTCCAAAAAGAGCAGGCAGAGGCGCTGAAACTCAAATACGACAAGAAAGAGAAGCAGGATGATCCATCCTTCACCGATATTTTCAATGGACTCAAGGATCTCTCCAGTATCGCGACGCTGGAGATGAAAGTAGTCAAGAGCAATGGCGGTAACTGGGCGGAGTATCAGTGGGTCAAAGACCGGATTCGTGAAGCCTATTATACGCCATCGCTTAATGAAACAACGAAGAAAAATGCCGAGTTGATCAAAAACGATAGAGAGATTATTTCCGGCGTTTTGTAATCGTTTTTTGCAAACGGAAGCTAGGAGTCCGACAGACTCCTGGGGCACTGCTTTGTGCCGTTTATGCCAAAGTCAAAACAAAAAGTACCCTCAAAACCCTTGATCCAAAAATCCAAAATAGTTTCAAACATCCTGTTTTATAATAAAAGAGTATAATCGCACTGTTATTCAGTGGCGCCAAAAGAGGCAATATGCGTATCGTATCTCTCCTGAAACTACAAACCGAGGATAAAAATTTATGGAAACTTTTCTGATCTATGCTGCCAGTGTTACGCTGGGGGTTTTTCTCATCTACTTTCTGGGTGTGGCACTCGCTCCCTATAGTCCGGACAGTGTCAAGAGCGATCACTTCGAGTGTGGACTCCCCGTCTCCAGCTCCGTCCCCAAAAAAGCCAACTTCGGCTTCTTTGTTTACGCGATCATGTTCATTGTGGCGGATATGACGGGGCTCTTCTTTACGCTTTTTGTTTACAGTGACAGTAAGCACTCCTCCCTGATGGCCTCTTTTTTCGCCCTGATTATGGCTGTTGCCATTACTGTTGCTATGAAGGAGCACAAACATGCTGAAAATACTTGATTTTTTTGATTACGCCAAGAGCGAGAGTCTCTGGATGGCACACTTCTGTACGGGGTGTTGTTCTCTGGAGATGGCGGCGGCGATGGGGCCGCGTTATGACTGGGAGCGTTATGGCTATATGCCGACACCGACACCGAGACAGGCAGATGTACTGATGATCACCGGACTGGTGAGCAAGAAGATCCTGCCGGCACTCCTGCGTACCTATGCCCAGATGCCCGAACCCAAATATGTGGTGGCGCTGGGAGCATGCTCGTTTGACGGTGGTCCCTACAACGATTCACTCTCGGTGATCAAAAACCCTACCGAGATCCTCCCTGCCGATGTCTTTATCGCAGGATGCCCGCCCAAGCCTGAAGCGATTATCGAGGGGCTCGAGCAGGTCAAGCAGAAGATCAAAAACGGAGAACCCAGTGCTGCCAGCCAGGGTGGACTCTGGAAAGAGATGGAGTTTTAATGGGAGCGACAAATACGATGGAAGCAGTCAAGAGCGTACTGGAGCCGTTCGATACGGAGTATGTCGAGGATTATAAAAAAATCTGGATCAAGGCGAAACTAAAAACAAGCGATGATCTACTGAGGGTCGCTGAGGCGATCAAAGCGGAAGGATTGCGTTCGATCAGTACCGTTTCACCGACGGATTTTCCCGATACGAATACGATGGAGATGAACTACTTTTTCGAAGATCTCGAGACCAAACGCAATCTTTGGCTCAAATGTGATATTCCCAGGGAAGTGGCACAGTGTGAGATCGACTCCCTGACACCACTCTTCCCGAGTGCCGAGTGGCATGAGAGGGAAGCCTTCTCGATGTTTGGTGTGACATTCCGCAATCATCCCGATCTGCGTCCGATCATCGTTTCGGAAGACTTTGTCGGTAAGACACCCTACCGGAGAGACTTCGACTGGGATGCACATGAAAAAGATGTCGTCCAGCATGTCAAGACGATTGTCGATGCCTTCAAAAGAGAGCAGGAGACCAACGAAGTCAACCTCGATACTGACAGCTCCGAAACAGTACTCAACTGGGGACCAACGCATCCAGCCAGCGGCCCGATTCGTTTGCGTATTCATACGGACGGTGAGGAGATCATCCATATCGATCCCGATATCGGTTATGTCTGGCGGGCACTGGAGCATCTGGTGACCAAAAAGGACTTTGTCGGGGCGATCGTTGCCGTAGAGCGACTCTGCTTTATGGACAACATCAACTCGATGGTCGGTTACTGTATGGCGGTCGAAGAGATCGCCGGAACGGAGATCACCGAGTTCGCCAAATGGATGCGTGTTCTCCTGGGTGAAACGGCACGTATCTCATCACATTTTATGGGGATGGGCGGTTTCTTCAATAACCTCGGTCTTCATACGATGGGGATGTGGAATATGGATATGCGTGAATTCTTCCTTGATTTCCTGGAGTCCTACAGTGGCGCGCGTATCGCAACGGCAGCAATCGAACCGGGAGGCGTGCGCTACGGATTGGATATGACGATGCTCGATGAGCTGCAGAAAGCGTTTGATAAATTCGATGCAGGTATCGACGATGTCGAAATGATCTTCGCCAAAAACCCTACGATGCGTGTCCGTGCAAAAGAGGTGGGGATCGTGAGTGCAGAGGATGTTCATACTTTTGGGCTCAGCGGTATCGTAGCCCGAGCCAGTGGTGTCAAGACAGATATTCGCCTTGACGAACCTTATGCCGCTTACGATCAGGTCGAGATGGATTATATGACTACGAAGGATGGTACGGCTGCAGACCGCTTCACCATTCTTTTCAGGGAATTGAAGCAGTCGGTCGAGATCCTCAAGCAGGCAAAAAAGCGGATCGAGGAGGGGGTCGCTTCAGGTGAATTCAATCCCACCAAAGACCATATGGTCAAAGTCCCCAAGAAACTCCCCGCTGGTGAAGCGATCAGCCGTGTCGAGTGGGCGAGGGGAGAGGTGCTGATGCACCTGGTGACCGAAGAGAAAGCCAAATCTCCCTATCGCCTCAAAATGCGGGCACCCAGCTTCAACCATACGATGATACTCAACAGGCTGCTGGAGGGCAAAACGCTCTCGGATCTTCCTCTGGTCTTTGGCAGTCTCTATGTCTGCCAGGGTGACCTGGATCGATAGAAAAGGAGACGATGATGGAAACAGTATTTCAAGCCTTTGTTTTTCCCGGACTGCTCTATGTCCTGCTCTGGACAGTGGGGCTCTTCTGGTTTTTCCGGAAATTTATGGCACCGCTACACAAAAGGGTAGGTCCCTATTTCAACGGACCGCACGGTAGCTACCAGACCCTCTTCGATCTCAGCAAACTGCTGACCAAAGAGAGTATTACGCCCCATGGCGTCAATCCTTATCTCTTCTCGATTATGCCGCTGCTTGCCGTCATTACGGCGATGCTTCCTGCAGCTTTCATTCCCTGGACGGCGAGTACACCTGTCGTTCAGACTGAGTATGGATTGTTGGCACTGATCGTTCTGATCGGTATCGAGCCCTTCCTGCTCTTTTTGACGGGTTTCGGTTCGGATAACAAATACTCCTTCCTGGGCGGTATCCGTGTTCTTTCGCAGGCGATCTCGATGGAGACGGCATTTTTTCTGGCGGCACTCTCTCCGGCACTGCTTTTTGGTACGCTCAACCTTGAGACGATCGTGGACAGGAGCAGCTGGGGAAGTTTTGTCATACTGATTCCAGGCTTCATCCTCTACTTTATCGCACTGCTGGGACTACTGGAACAACCCCCTTTCAATATCCCCGATGCGGAGCAGGAGATCGTTTACGGTTTCTATACCGAGTACAGCGGAACCAACTATTTTATGCTGAAGCTCGCCGAGTTTGCCGAGTTTATGGCAGTCTTCGCCGGTGTGGCAGCGCTCTTTATGGGTGCTTACAAGGGGATTCTCTGGGACGGCTACAGCTGGTTCTTCCTCAAGATGATGCTGGTCGCCGTCGTGATGATGACGATCC
>JAOZOG010000239.1 GCA_029933395.1 Sulfurovaceae bacterium
CCAACGAATCCCTGCCGTTGGAACTCCTCAATATTCTCAAGATCGATACCCGCCTACGCAATGCCCTGACATCCAATAAAACGTTTACGGATAATATTACGCGTACATTGGGGCTTTAGCAGCATACTTTGGTGGTCTCCTTTACGCTTCATAACGCTTTTGATTCAATCCTTTTGCTTAAGCGCTACTATTGCGGTGCTTGAATATAATGCATCCAATTTATCGACTTTCAGGAGAAACAATGTTCACAATAAAAAATCTGTTTGGGAAGCAATTCAAGCTTCTTCTTCTGCCGGCAATACTGCTCTCCTTCATAACCCTGAAGCCTCTCCAGGCTGAAGAGAAGCTCCTTTTTCCGGAGCAGATGTTTCAAAATCCTATGTATCAGGAGTTTACCCAGATAGCCAAAAAGCACAATCTCGACCTCTCTTTTACCAAAATGGCATGGGCACAGAAGGGAAGAGAGCCGCAGGTATGGGGCCCGAACAACTATAAAGTCAATACGATTTTTACCGAAAAACCCAAATCGATCGATATTCTTTTTATTGGGGATTGTACGATCGCCTGGGGCATGATCCCCAAAGTCATCGAGCAGATGACAGGAAAGAAGGTTGCTTTCTATGCCTATGCTTCCAATGTCCTGACAGTAAAAACGACGGCACTTTTCCAAAAACTGGCTGACTATTATCTCAAAGATGACGGCATCCTGATCTACTCGTTTTCTAACTGGGCACTTCAGAAAGACACCACTTTCATCGGTACCTCGATCAATGAATACAATGAGATCGTCAACTGGACCGATGAGCAGTTCAGACAATTTGCCGAGCAGGATAAGCGGAAAATATACAAAGAGGCATTCGCCCAGTATGTTGCCGATAAGGAGGACCGGGAAAAGTTGGCGAAACAAAACAGAGGGATCGAATATCTGCGCTGGGATATGGACAGCATCACCGAATACAGCCCCGCCTTTTCCCTGAAGAGCGTCCACTCTGAGATTATGCCAAAAACATTGACCCGATATGAGGCGCTGCAGGAGAATGCGAATGCGGCAAAAAGTGTTTTTGCCGGAGAGAAGATCTTCATGATTCCTCTTTATAGTGCAGATCAGCACTATCTAAATTCCCGTACCATCTACTACTCCTACTATCAAAGACTCGGTTTCAAGGTCGCCGATATGGGCCTGTTTCTCCCCAAAGGGGATAGCTACACGATGGAAAATCACCGTCACGTGGCCAATACCGGAGGCCTGAAGATGAGTATCCTGATCGGAGAGTGGTTCAAGAAATATCTCTCGGACAAATCGATCGGCAAAGGTAAAACGATCGACTTCAGTTTTCTGAAGCATTACAAAAACAAGCTTGATTATCTCATCGTGCATACTCCGGAAAACAGCACGATCTATCTTCCCGCCAGCTGGGTAGACAAGAAGATTATCTCCTATATGAAGGAGAGAAAACGCAATGTCATTACCCAACCCGGAAATAAAAAGCAAAGCTTCTATTATCTGAGTGATACACTTGATGAAGGGAAGATAAAAAACTATACCTTTAAACCGGTCTACGCCGATACGCTTGGCTCTATGTTGTTACGCTTTCCCGACGCACTCATCATTCTTTCCATTATGGATGACGGAAGCTACAGTCTTTCAGATACTACGAAGCAGTATTTCAGAGATCACGGTATCGATATAGACAAACTGAAATTTGCCGGGTCTCTGGTGGCACTCATCGACAAAGACAAGACCATCGCCTGGGATATTCAAAACAAAGCACCCACTTCACTCGATCCAAAACTTCTTTCAAAATACGGTATTCAAAAAGTACTGAGTGCCGGTTCACACTGGGGCAATACCTCAGAGATTATTATCAGCAACGAGAACTACTCAAAGCAGCATAGAGGCTTCAATTATGTGATCAGGAAGAAGGACGGAAATATCATCAACGGTTTTGTCGATACATACGAAAGGGATGAAACAGGCGAAGGTGTCAAAAAAGCTGTTTTCAAAGGGTAGTCAATTCTATTTGGATTTGATCCATTTTGTGGTATAGTCCTGCTGAAAATATGGAATCGACGGCTTTTGAGCCTCGCTTTACCCGGAATGGAAGCTACTGCTTTCGACGAATAACAAAAGAAGGTAAAAAATGGAAATTACACTCGAAACAAAAATAGCGGACCTTTTGAAGAGCCGTGAGGATATGAAAGATATTCTTATCGCTATCAACCCCCGATTCAAAAAGCTGAACAACCCCGTACTTCGCCGTACACTGGCCAAAGTTGCCTCCGTCAAGCAGGCGGCGGTCGTGGGCGGAATGGATGCGATAGATCTGCTCAATCAGCTTCGTGCCGCCGTAGGGCAGGAGCCGGTCGAGGTAGACAGGAGTGGCAAAAAAGGGAAATCGAAAGAACAGAGCGCTCCGGAGTGGATCAGGGAAGAGCCAAAAGCCCGTTTTGACGGCAACGAGATGCTCGATCGGGAAGAGAATCCTCTGGCAATTATCACCCGAAAGATGAAAGAGCTACAGAGGGGCGATGTCGTTACGCTGGCTGTCGATTTCAAGCCTGAGCCGTTGATCGATGAATTCCTCAAGAAGGGCTATGGAGTCTATACCGAAGAGAAAGATGGCAGCTATATCACCTATATCCAAAAAAAATAATCACTGACAACAAATCCGGAAGCGGAGGCTTTAGCCCCGAAAGCAACGAAGCAGAAGATCTGACAATCACTGCTTCGCTGTATTGCTCACATTCAGATCGAGAAGATGCAAAGGCTCTTTGCTTCGAATACGCAAAAAGGCCGTGACAGGCTCATCCAGCGTAAAAAGTATCTTCTCTTTCTTCTCGGGACAAATCGATATCTCTACAATAGGATCGAATTGATCCGTCAGCAGTTCGAGTCGGTAGTGGATCTTCTCTTTCGCGGAGATTTTGAGGTGATAGCTGCCTTTTTTGAGTTGGCCCAGCGGTATGAAGTAAGCGGTATGCGAAAAGGTGGCGAAGCGGGTCAAATCTTTCGATACTGCTTTTTGGCTGCCAGGCATCAGCAGGTTGCAGGCTTTTTTCATATGATTGAGTAGGGCAAAAAACTCTTTGATCTCACTTTTTGAAATATTGTTCTCGCCTGCATAGCGTCCGATATGGCTCCGTGCAGCCTCACTCCCCGTATCGAAGCTCAATCTTCCGCTACACTCTCCCTCGTGGCATTTTGCACAGCGTGTATTGAAAATGACTGCTGTCTTTATGCTGACCTGCTCCTCTTTTTCAGCCGAATGGAGGTTTGGAAGCAAGGCAAAAAGCCATACAATCATCAAAAGCAGGAATTTCATTGCTGTAAATTTGAGCATTTTCCTCTCCTTTTAAAGATTATACTCTTATTGAGATACGAGTAGCCGATTTGGATCGTTCCAT
>JAOZOG010000240.1 GCA_029933395.1 Sulfurovaceae bacterium
CATTTTTACGAATTTCTCGATGGGAAGATGGTTGGAGAGGCACGCTATTCGCCACAATTGAATTTTCATACAGATCGAATGCTCGGTGCAGAAGCGGTCTATCCTCTGAAATTGGATCTAAACCAGAGCAAAACAATCTATCTGCGCTCACACTTCAAAGCCTACCAGGTGGGACAAATTGGAATTTATGATAGTCTGCACTCCCGGGACAATCTTATCAAATCGTATCTGCCCGCAGTGGTGATGGCCATCATACTCTTGACGCTCGCACTCTATCATATCATTCTCTTTTTTTACAGCAGACGTATCGAGTATATCTACTATTCACTCTATCTCGTGACCGCTTCGATCTTCATCGCTTATACCTATGGGGCATTTTCACACTACTTTTCTCTCTATGGTGACCTTGCGTTGAAGCTCAATGCAGTCACACTGCTGCCACCCATTTTTCTGTCACTGTTTGTCAAAACGATTTTCGACACGGCAAAAAAGTACACTTTGCACAATCGCATACTCAACTCATTTATCCTGACCTTTTTGCTGCTCTATCTCTATAGTTTCTATCGCTATTATCAGGCGATCGAACTGGCATCCCTGCTTTATCTCTATTTTTTTACAGGGATGCTCTGGATCGTACTGTCACTCTTCAAAAAAGGGGTCGCCTTCTCGGGCTATTTTCTCATTGCGCACAGCTTCTATCTTCTTTTTGCCATCGTAGCGATTCTCTTCTATAATGCCCTGCTGCCCCTCAACAGTTTTACACTCTATGCCCTGGGAACCGGTACACTGATCGAAGCATTTATGCTGGGTTTCCTGATCTCGTACCGCATCAGACAACTCGAAGAAAAACACAAAATCTACAATATCCAGCTGATCGTCGACAAGATGACATCCCTCTACAACAAAAGCTACTTCGAAGAGGTTTTCGATGATGAAATTTCCTATACTCGTGAGACAGGTGAGGGTTTTACCCTGATGATTCTGGATATCGATTTTTTCAAGCAATACAACGATACCTATGGCCATCTCGAAGGTGACAAAGCACTGGCATCCGTCTCTGCCGTACTGAGAGAGAATCTGAAAAGATCGACAGATATGGCATTCAGGATCGGGGGTGAAGAGTTTGCTGTTTTGACAGAAATGCGAACGAATGAGGCCTATGCTATGGCACAAAAAATACTACAGGATGTCAGAGAGCTGCATATTCCCCATCGCAGCAGCAGCGTCGCTGACCACCTCACCATTTCCATCGGCCTCCATATTGTGACCCCTGCCTCTATGGAGAGTGCCGATGAAGTATACAGCCTCGCGGATCAGGCACTCTATGAAGCCAAATCAAGGGGCAGAGACCGGGTTGTGTTGGCTAGAAATAAGTAGTATTATTCCTCGCCGGCGAATATATCACCACCCCAATAAACAGGCATCAACCAAACATCTTCCCCAGCATATCCATCGCACCTCTGGCGCCCCCAATTTTTGCCAACAGCTCTTCTGCCATACTGTTGCCTTCCGGTGTCGCTTCATTGACGACTTCAGGCAGCGCATCTGCCAGTGCTTTGGCTGCGCTCTCCTCGGGGATATTCAGTTGTGAGGCGAACTCGGAGACCCTGTCCGGCCCAAGAAGTTCAGCGATTTGTGACTCGGAGATGGGAGCGTTTTCCCCGCTCCCCAGCCAGGAGCTGACGATAGCGCCCAGTCCACCCTCTGACAGACTGTTCACCAGCGAGCCAAGATCCAAACTGCCATTTTCGTCAGAGAGAATTTTGCTCAGCGCATTGGTAATATCACCCAGATCCAAACCAGTCGTCGTATCATCACTGTTTCCCCGTATCAGGACAGCACCCGTTTTCAGTATTTCTATCAAGTCCATTATTCGCTCCTCTTTGCATTTTTGTCATTTAGGCCTATTTTTGCCACAGCCTGATCGATCTCACCCAAAAAGCCTTCCATTTTATTGCCCAAATCCTCTATGAAGCTTTTGGTTTTGGCCAGGTCGATATCGATATGCTCTTTATCTATACTGATCCCGGCACTGTCAGCCATATCGACCTTTCCTTCGGAGATACTTTTTTCGATGTGATCCGCTTTTTCCTGCAACATATGCTGCAGGGCATTGAAGAACCCTTTGGTTTTGGTGATATCGATATTGATTTTATCGTTCCCGATATCGATACCCATTTTGGATAGAAGATCTTCACTGTTTATTTCTGCCATCTTTTGATCCTTGCGATTGAATTGTTCCATTATATCAAAAAATCGATTCCCAATCCCGAAATAATGAAGTCTTTTTTTGATACACTTCACTATAGAAGCCTGCTCGGCTCAATCTTTATGGAGAAGATATGGTACAAGAGAAAGCGACGATCGGTTATTTTTTTATCGTAGCGGCTTCAGTCGTCATCGTACTGGCCGGTATCAAGATGGCATCGGTCATTATCGTGCCTTTTCTACTCTCTCTTTTTCTTGCGACCATCCTCTCCCCTTTTTATCTCTGGCTCAAAAAGTTGGGTCTGGGTGAAGTCTTTTCACTGCTCATCATCGTCTTTTTGCTCCTGCTTGTCATCAGCTCCATTGTCACGCTGGTGGGAAATTCTGTCCAGGATTTCAGCCGGAATGTACCGTTGTATGAAGTCAAACTGCGTAACGATCTGGGTAATCTGCTCGAAACGCTCGATTCGTGGGGCCTCCACGTCCCCAAAAAAGATTTCCTTGCGATGTTTCAGGCCAACAGTCTCATACGCTATATCGCTACGACGCTCAAGAGCCTCGGTTCACTGCTGACCAACTCCTTTATGATTATCCTGACGGTTACGTTTATGCTGATGGAGATCTCCCAGTTTACGATCAAGATCAAGAAGAGCAGCTCCAACGGCTTGACACAGCTCATCGAGATCAGTGACAAGATCAAACACTATATCCTCCTCAAGGCACTCACATCCGCTGCGACCGGTATTTCAATCACGATTTTTCTCAAACTCTTCGGGATTCACTATGCCATTCTCTGGGGGCTGCTGGCTTTTATCCTCAATTTTATCCCCAATATCGGCTCCATCCTCGCCGCCATCCCTGCAGTCTTGATGGCACTGATACAGTACAGCCCGGGTACGGCGCTCTCTGTGATGATTGGCTATCTTGTCGTCAATGTACTCATCGGCTCCCTCATCGAACCACGAATCCTGGGAAGAGGCCTGGGGCTCTCGACACTGGTGGTCTTCCTCTCCTTGATCTTCTGGGGCTGGCTGCTCGGCCCGATCGGTATGCTGCTCTCTGTCCCTCTTACCATTATGATCAAGATCGCACTCGATACACAACCCAACACACGATGGATCGCTACCCTGCTCGACTCCGGAGGGGATATCAGGAAGCGCTCGCAGAGTGTCTA
>JAOZOG010000241.1 GCA_029933395.1 Sulfurovaceae bacterium
TTTTACTGTATCTCTCTTTGTTCATTTTTTTTCTTTGTCTTGCAACAAAGAAAAAAGAACGAACCAAAAAAAAGAAAGTGCAAAGGGCTGTCGCCCGGAAGTTATCCCCCTCTAGTGGACGCGCAACTATTTTTAGTTGTTTGTATCAGATCCTCTCGTTCCCATCGGGACGATAGGAACGAGAGGAAAAATCAGTTACTCATTCCTCATTCCTAATTACTCATTGTTATCTGTTCTGGTCCAGCCACACCATCACGCCCTTTTGTGCGTGCAGTCTGTTTTCGGCTTCGGTGAAGACTGTTTCGGCGTGGGCTTCGAGGACGGATTCGCTGACTTCGTAGCCGCGGTAGGCGGGGAGGCAGTGGAGGAAGATGGCGTCTTTTTTGGCGCGTTGCATCATTGCGTCATCGACGATATAGCCGGAGAAGGCAGCAACGCGTTTCTCTTTTTCATCCTCCTGGCCCATCGAGACCCAGGTGTCGGTCGTGACGACATCGGCATCTATGACCGCTTCTGCGGGGTCATTACTGATCGTAATTTTGGCACCGCTCTCTTTGGCAAACTCCATAGCATCTGCGATGATAGATGCATCACACTCGTAGCCTTTCGGGGTGGCGATACGCAGTTCGAAGCCGAGCTTGGAGGCGAGCATCAGCCAGGAGTGGGCCATATTGTTGCCGTCTCCGATATAGGCGCAGACGGGGTTGTCCCCTTTGCCCGACTCCAGCATCGTCAGATAGTCCGCCATCAGCTGCACGGGATGGTACTCGTCGGTGAGGCCGTTGATGACAGGGACTTTGGAGTAGGCGGCGAACTCGTCGAGCTTGCTCTGGGAGTAGGTACGGATCATAACCATATCGACCATACGCGAAATGACACGGGCGGTATCACGCATCGGTTCTCCACGCCCAAGCTGGATATCGTTGGAGGAGAGGAAGAGGCCGACCCCCCCAAGCTGATAGATGCCTGTTTCGAAACTGACGCGTGTGCGTGTCGAGTTTTTTTCAAAGATCATCGCCAGCGTCTGATGCTCCATATAGGGAACATACTGCTTCTTCTTCGTCTGGGCTTTGATCTTTTGTCCCAATGCGATCATCTCCAGGATCTCCTCTTTGCTGAAATCCCTGAGTGTCAAAAAGTGTCTCATTCGAGCCATCCTCAATACGATAGTTGATATCGTAAAAAATTAAAAGAGATTATTCTAACATAAAAAAGGTTATTTGTTGCACTTTCCGATTTGGAAGAGAGTGGAAGATGAAAAAATGGGTTATATTGGTTGTCATTTTGATGCTATTCGAGGTGAGCACGAATGGATTCGCGCCTCCTTCTTGGTATAGAAAAGCAGTGATGCGGTGTCGTTATTTCCTGAAAGCACTCCCCAACATTCCCTTGATAGCCCCCTGCAGGTCGGCAGGGTAGATGACAAATTTTGAGTTTTGGCTCTGGCTGATCTTCTCGAGTGAATTGATATAGCGGTCACCCAGGAGGAACATGGCGGGTAGCTCCTGGCCCTGGATAGAGTCTGATATTTTTCCGATCGCTTCTGCAGAAGCATTGGCGAGGGCGACTTGTGCTTCCGCTTCTCTTCTGGCGGCTTCGAGCTTGCCTTCTGCTTCGAGAATCGCTGCATTTTTATTTCCCTCTGCTGTCGTTTCGATGGCGCGTCTCTCCCGCTCTGCAGCAGCCTGTCTCTCCATCGATGCCTGCATGGAGGGGCTTGGGCTGATATCCTGAATTTCGACAGACTTGACAGTGACACCCCAGTCGGCGACATCGTCAATGATCTGCTCTTTGAGTCTGGCTTTGATCTGTTCTCTGTTGGAGAGGGCCTCGTCGAGTTTCATCTCTCCGAGAATAGAACGCAGAGTCGTCATTACGAGCTGCTGGATCGCCAATCTGAAATCCTCTACCCCGTAGATCGCATCCTGCGGTTTGGTGACGCGTATGAAGGTGACGGCATTGGTGAGGATGACGGCATTGTCTTTGGTGATCACCTCCTGCTGCGGAATGTCGAGGATGATATCCCTCGTTGTGATGCGTGTACGTACCTTTTCGATATAGGGCAGGATGATATTGAGTCCCGGCTTGAGCGTGCGGCTGAATTTTCCCAGTCTTTCGATAACCCACTCTTCTCCCTGCGGGACGATGTTGATCCCCTTGTAGAGCGTGATGACGATACCGGCTGCAAGTATCAGCAGAATGAGTAGTGATTGTTCCATTTGCATAATGATTCTCCTTTGTTTATTGCGTAGGTGCGACTTCGATCAGCTGTCCGTTGACCTCGACAATTTTGATACGGCTTCCTTCGGGCAGGTCATAGTCGGATGTGGCATGCCAGACGGTATTGCCAAGAACAGGCGTATCGAATGCTACTTTGCCTCTGTGGTGCGGATGGATCTCCTCTGTAACGGTGCCGAGTGTATCGAAGCGGTAGGAGGACTGTCCCGTCTCCGAGACGGTGGGCTGGCTCTTGAACCACTTGAAGAGTGCTGCGATGATAGCGACGGAGAGAATGATCCAGAGCAGGAGCTGGTAGACGACACCCATCCCCAGAAGCAGATCGATCAGTCCTACAATGATGGCAGCAACACCGAGCCCCAACGAGATGAAGGTTCCGGTCGCCATCTCGGTAATAATAAAGATCAGACCAAGTACAACCCAGTGCCACCAGACAACGTACTGATTCAAAAATTCAACCACGCTACTGCTCCTTTTTGCCTGTTTATATCATTCTATCAGAGTAATCTTAGAGCGCCCCTTATGATAATATGGCGATAAGTATCTTTAGGGTATAATCGCGAAAATTTTTCATCAAGGATAAATGATGTCAACACTCAATGTATATTATGATAAAGATTGCGATCTTTCTATCATCCAGTCAAAAACCGTTGCAATGATCGGTTTCGGAAGTCAGGGGCATGCCCACGCAGAAAACCTTAGAGACAGCGGAGTCGAAGTAGTTGTCGGCCTCAGAAAAGGCGGAAGCTCATGGGATAAAGCTGCTGCGAAAAACTTTGAAGTTCTGACAGTTGCGGAGGCGACAGCCAAAGCGGATGTCGTGATGATCCTTCTTCCGGATGAAAATCAGGCAGATATTTACGCAAATGAAATCGCCCCCAATCTGAAAGAGGGTGCGACGATCGCCTTTGGCCATGGGTTTAATATCCACTATGGCCGTATCCACCCCAGAGCGGACATCAACGTCACCATGATTGCCCCAAAAGCACCGGGACATACTGTCCGCAGCGAGTTTGTCAAGGGTGGCGGTATCCCCGATCTGATCGCTATTGCAGCCGACCCAAGCGGCAATACCAAAGAGTTGGCGCTCTCTTATGCCTCTGCAATCGGTGGCG
>JAOZOG010000242.1 GCA_029933395.1 Sulfurovaceae bacterium
GAGGTCGCCTCTTTGACGACGGGGATATGGATCGCTTTTCCGGTGACATCGGCAAGGATCTGTGACCAGAGTCGTCCGTTACTCGCACCGCCGGCGAAGGTCACGGTATCACTCTCGATGCCACTGAATGACGAAATGCGCTCCAGGTTGATCTCGGAAACAATCGCGGCATTCTCTTCGAGACTTCGAAACATTGCTGCTTTGTTACAGACAGCAGGATCAATCGAAAGATTGAGAAAAGAGGGGCTGGCATGGTACCAACGGCCGTAGTTCATCGCATCGGAGAAGATCGGCACGATCCCGTGGGAACCTACCGGTACATTGGCAGCCATCTCCTCAAGGATCTCATAGGGATCCACCCCTCTTTTTAGTGCTTCAGCTTTCTCTGTATCACAGAAGGCATCCCGGAACCAGCGCATCACCAAGCCGCTGAAAAAGGTGATCCCTTCCGCCTGTGACAGCCCCCTGATCACGTGGGGATTGACACGCAGACGCATATCCTCCGGCGGAGTGACGGTGGCATCGATATTGACGATCTGCTGCCAGAAGCTGCCGCCGAGTACCGCGCTCTCTCCTGCCCTGACGACTCCAAGCCCTGCCGAGCCCAGCTGCACATCACCACCGCCCATCACGACCCTGGTACCCGCACACAACCCCGTCTCATCACTCGCCTGCTTCGTCACCTCACCGATCACTTCCGATGATTCAAAAACCGGCGGAAAGATATCATCTTTCAGCCCAACCCGCTTCGCCTGACCGCTCTCCCACTGACGTTTCTCGAGCGAAAAGATCCCTGTCGTTCCGGCATTGGAGGGATCGGTGGCGATGACCCCCGAAAGCTTTGCCAATACCCAGTCGCTGATCATCGAGAGGATCGCTGTCTTCTCATAGATCTCCGGTCGATGCTTTTTGACCCAAAGCAGGCGGGGCAGAGCACCCAGCGCAAAGGTCTGCCCCGATTCACGGTAGAACTGCTCCTCGATACCTGGGAAGTGCTCCTTGAGTTCCCGCACCTCATCCGAAGCCCGCGCATCGACATTGGCAACTGCCCAGAGCTCTCTGCCCTCTTTATCATAGAGGACGACCCCCTCACGCATCGACGATGCGGTAACCGCAAGAATCTCTTTTGCATCGATATCCGCTTTGGAGATCGCCTCTTGGACACACTCCGAAGCAGTTTTCCAATTATTCCGAAAATCAAAATTCATCGAGCCGGGCACATCTGCTTCGGCATAATGCTCCCACTCCTGCTGTCCTACGGCGATCTGCCTGCCTCTCTCATCGAAGATCACTGCCCGGACACTGCCTGTCCCGGCGTCAATTGTCATCAGGTATGCCATATCTATTTCCCTTTCAGCTTCATCTGCTCCAATTCCCAGTACTCCATCGCAAAGCTGTCTGCCTCACTGATACTCTGGTAGCCGCCCAGCTTTTCACCCTGAAGAATTGCCTTCATCGTATGCGATGTGATATCCTCGATGATCTTCGCCTCTTTTTCGTTTCTGCCGATAGAGAGTGCACCGACACCCCGGATTACCGCCCAGTTTGGTGCCGGATTGAGCATGATTTCATCGGTAGCGTGTCTGGAAAAATAGGCTTCATAGTTTTTAATATAATTCTTGAGTTCCTCTTGGTAGTTCTTCTCAAAGACTGCCGGAAACCGTTTGGTTCGGATGATATGCTCCGGCGTCAACACCCCTTTGTGGTAGAGTGTTTCATCCTTTTGTGAGGCAAAAAATCGAGCCAGGGACGTGCGATTGAGCCGTAGGGTTACGTCGTACCCTTTGGCTTCAGAGAGAAGTAAATGCAGTGCCTCCAGATCATAGGGCGCCTCCTCCTGTGGGACTTCGATATCCAAAGCCGCATTGGCCTCCAGGTATGCTTCGGCCCTGGCCACTGTCTCGATCATCTTGTCATAGCTGACTTTGGCATCGTTATCGAAAGTAAAAACACCGTGGTTGAGCAGGATCATCCCCTCCAGACTCTCCCACTCGACACCGCGTGTCATCTCATCGATCACTTTGGCCAGCACAAATCCTGGCATCACATAGGGTACGATCAGATAGTTTTCGCCATATATCGATTCGATCAGTGCTTTTCCGTTGACCGTATTGGAGATCGTCACGATCGCATCGGCATGAGTATGATCGACAAATTTATACGGGATCAGGGCGTGCAGGATCGCTTCGATCGAAGGATTGGGCGCACTTTTGTCCATCAGTGCCTCCTTCTGGTAGCGCACCATCTCACTGTCGCTCAGCGTATCATACTCCAACAACGAGAGCAGTGCATCCATCTTCGTCGGGGAAAAGCCCTCCTTTTCGATCGAACCCAGATCCCAGCCACTCCCCTTGACATAGAGAAGGTCGTCAATCTTGACAGACGTATTTCCACCACCGTGTAGCACCAGATCCTGATCGGCACCCAATAGGCGTGAAGTGTAGACCCGCATCCCCAGATCATCCAGACCCTCTGCCTCTTTTGCATTAAATCGGTTTTGTATCATTAGACCTTCCTCTGTAATAATTTATACGATCTTCAAAATCTCTCGCAAATCTTTAGTATCCACTATATGTGTCGCCGCCTCTTTGAGGATAGGCTTGGCACAGAAGGCGATCCGCGTATCGGCATACTCGAACATACTCAGATCATTGGCACCGTCACCCACTGCGATCGTATCTGCCCTGTCGATACCCAGAAGGTTTTGCAGGCGCAGCAGCATATCGCCTTTGGAGAAACCGAACATCATATCACCCCCTACTCTGCCGGAGAGTATCCCTCCGTCATCGTGCAGGATATTGGAGAAGTCGGCATCGATCCCAAGCCGTTTGGCGGCCGGTGATGTTGCATTGCGGAAACCGCCGGAGAAGCAGACCACTTTATAGCCCTTCTCCTTGAGCCCTGCCACGACCTCCTCAGCACCCGGCATCATCGGCAGATCGGCACAGATCGCATCGACTTTGCTCTTCTCCAGCCCTTCGAGCAGCGCCACTCTGGCGATCAGAGATTTGAAAAAATCCAACTCCCCCGCCATCGCCCGTTCCGTGATCGCCGCCACCTGCTCCTCGAGCCCCAGTGGTGCCGCAAGAAAGTCTATCGTCTCACCGTCCATCAGTGTTGAATCGAAATCAAATACTGCCAGTTTCATTTTTTTCCTTTTCTATTCTTTCCACGTAATCTATACTGGCCTTTCGAATCAAATGCGACAAAGGAGCACTCAACCCCACAGGGGCGCTTGCGTTTGCGACTGCAGGAGTATTTGATTCGAAAGGCCAATGTTCCAGTTAGCAATTTAATATTATTAAATATCTAAATGCTGCTCTTTGCAAGTTTTCGCTAAGATTATAA
>JAOZOG010000243.1 GCA_029933395.1 Sulfurovaceae bacterium
TATTGATTGCCATCGAAAACACAAACCTTCCATCTGCAAGCGTTCCGCTCCTTGGAGGAGACACAGAAATAAGAATCATGCCTCTTGAAATCATCAACAATGTCAATCCCCGCCTTGGTGCCAGGCTTGGTCTCGGATTCGATTCCATGCAGAGAGCACAGCTTGCAATGAGAGGAAAAGGTGCTACGAACAACGTAACGGAAGATGTCCTCAAGCAGATAAGCTCCCAGACCGCACAGAGATATGAGTCTGGCAGTACGGCTCCGATAAAAGTAAAAGTTGGAAAAGAAACATACGATATCCCATACAGTGCAGGTGTCGATATCCTGTCGAGACTTGTCATGCTTGAATTGTTCCAGCAGCAGGAAGGAAAATAATATGGCAATTGTCGATCCAGAATACCTAAGAAAAGCGAGAATAGAAGCCGAATATGATACATCCGGTGAAGAGCGTCTTCGAAAAGCCATAATGTCCGATATTGCAAGCACTGTCGGCCCGTCCGATACGCTTGCAGGAGCTGCAGCAAGATATGTGGCTCCCATGGACAGAACGGCTATGTATCTTGAATCCATAACCGGGAATCTTCCACAGGAGAAACTCAACCAGAGAATGAGTCTTCTCGGTGCTGCAGCAGGCGTTACGCCTCTTGGAAACATCCGGGAACCAAGCACTGCAGAAATGATCCTTTCACAGATTCCATTGGCGCTCACTGGTTCCGCTGCAGCGAGAGGCGGCATGGCTCTTACCGAAAAAGTTCTCGGAAAGATTACCGGAAGAGAAATCAATAAACTTATAGCGAAAGAGACTGTTGGCAAAAAACTTCTCGAAGAGGGTGTCGATATTCTCGCACAGGGCATAACAACGACTCCGCAGGACCTCGTATCCGGAAAAACAGAGTTCGATGAAGAAGGAATGCAGGGTTATGTCGCCGAAGGAACGAAGGACTTTATCAAGGCTCTCGGCGTAAACCTCGCTTTCGATACAGCCATTACCGCAACCATCCTCGGCGGAGCCAGAGGATATATGAAGTTCAAAGAAAAACAGGGTCTTTCGAAGCGATTCACTTCAGACAAGAATGCAGCCTATATAGGGCTCGATACCAAGGCGCTGCAATCCATCAACGAGAAAGGTGTCGCCGCCTCCGTTGGTGCGCCGATAGAGCCGAATGGGTTTGTAGATATCCAGAAGCTCGACAAAGCGGGAGCGGAATACAGCGCATCTTCTGCAGAAAAACAGCAGCTGCAGGATATAGACGAGAGAGAGCGCAGAGCGCTTGGAGAGCTTTCTATGCAGGGACGACCGGACCCTGCAGCGGAAGCGGCCATACGAAGACGATACGCAAAAGAGAGAAGCAGAGTAAAAGCAAAAGGAAAAGGTCTTGGCTACACGCTCGATGACATACAGTCCGACAACAGATTTTCCGGAGCGTTCATCGATGGAGACGAATTTCTCATCAAGACACCCGCACTTGGTTCCATAAGAGGAAATATTATAGATGGCGCATTGATAGCGGACTTGACGAAATCGGATGTTTCGGATTTTGCAAAGCTCAACAAATACGGCGGAATGGATATCGTCACACCGCTGTCGGAAAACGAAATCAGAATCGCCAGATCGATGGCACGTGCCGCAAAGCAAAGCGACATTTCCGCATTCAGCGAACTGTCTTCCGGATATATCGACGAGACCGGAAAATTCAAAGCCTATCCGAACAAGGCGGCAGAATTCAAGAGACGATACGGCTTGAGCCCGGAAGACCTTGCAAGAGGAAACGAAACGATCGTATCCATAGAAAAAGCCGGGGTCAAACCATCGAAGCCGCTTGGTTCCAATGCATTCATCAAGTCGGAACCACTGCCTGTGGCGCAGACAATCATGGCAGACGTGGTGGAGGATATGACGAAGCTTCCGAAAGACCTTCAAAACCTGAAAGCCATCATCGACGAATTCAAAGGCATTCTCTCCACGGAGCTCGAGAGAACGGCAACATCTCTCAGGATGACTGCAGAAGAACTTTCGTCCATTGACGGAAAAAGACGTGAGGGCATCTACGATCTTTTCTTCGAATCCAAAAAAACGGAAGACGGAAAGCAGTGGACGGTTCCGAAAAAACAGGTCAAAGACGCAATCGATGCAGCCTATGCGATGGAGCTTGCGAAGCTTGGTGAAAATGCGGCAGAGACACCTGCGAACCTTGCAAGGAAGACCGTCAACACGGCAATGGACCTTCTCGGCATCAAGCCTGGAGAAGCATCATCCGGAGGAGCCAACATCGAACTGGCGAAAGCCGAACTTACCTCTCTCGTTGAAAAAGCCGCGAAAACACCGCTTGATGAAGCAAAATGGTATTACGACGAAACGACAGGCACGATCTCCCGTGGTTCCGGAATATCGAAAGATACGCTCGAAAGAATGCAGACACTCGGAAAAACACAGGAGGCCAGGCAATCTGCGATAGAAAATATCACGCGATTTGGTGTTCGACCGGAAAAAGAAGGATTGAGGTTTACCGAAAATATTACGGAATCGAGTATAAGAAACAAATACGGAATGCGCGATCAAACTATTGTCGATGCGGCGAAAACACAGGCGCAAACACCATTCTATATCCACAACAGAACGTTCAAGAGAATTTCCGAACTTTCAAAAAAAGACGATATCGACCTGTGGCCTATCATAAGCGACAAGCTTCGCGGAACCAAGGAGCAGAGGAAAAGAGTCTACGACAATATGGAACCAGGGTTGCGTGACAGTATCGACGATGCAGTCCGTGATATGCGAATACAGATCGAATCGATCATCAACATGAAAAACGCTGCGGACGAAGCCAAGGCGACTGACCTCTACTGGGATGTCGAAATCGATCAGACCGGACGTATAAGATATATAGGCAATACGACTCCGCAGAATTCGAAACTCGCAAGAGCCGTATTCAGGCCTGTCAATACCGAATTTCCCCTGTTCGATGCAGCTGGTTCCGCAGTCGATGCGCAAAAAATCGAATTCGCAAAAAGAGCGATGCTTGCGCATTTCGGCAAAAAACCGGAATATATCAAAACCGCTGCAGATGTCGATTCGGAATTCTCTTCACTTGTCGATACGCTGCTGTCCTGGGACGAGTCTCTTCAGAAGTACACGAGAAGAAAAGGTCCGAAGGTAGACAAACTTCTTGCCACGCTCTACGATGACAACGCAATGAGCTTTCTCGTAGTCGACGATCTTGCCGATATCGCTACAGAGTTGAGGCTAAAAACCGGAAAAGCCGTACCGGTGTTGTCCGAAGCTGATGGAAAAGTCAACGGTGTCGCACTGAACTATGCTGCACTCGGCATCGAAGATTCACGCTAA
>JAOZOG010000046.1:0-1454 GCA_029933395.1 Sulfurovaceae bacterium
CGACCTCTTCGCTGCCAGCGAAGCGCTCTCCCAGCTGAGCTAATTCCCCACTCTTTGGAAGTGGTGGAATTTTAGCATAAAAAGTTTAAATGGGGATTAGATTTTCCGCTCTTTGACCTCTAGAAGATGGTAACCAAACTGGGTCTTGATCGGGCCATGGATGACACCAACCTCATCATTGAAGACAACTTCGTCAAACTCCGGAACCATCTGCCCCTGAGAAAAAGTCCCCAGTTCACCGCCTTTCACGCCGGAAGGACAGAGCGAGTGGTCTCTCGCTGCCTCTTCGAATGTCATTTCGCCCAACTCGATCTTCTTTTTGATATCGAGACACTGCTGCTCGTCACTGACGAGGATATGTCTTGCACTTGCTGTTGCCATTTTGTTTTCCTTTTTGTTGTATTTTCATAGTGTGGCTTTTTGCCCTTTACTGTTGAAAAAGTACCGCTGTGCCTCTTTTTTGGATGCAAAGGGAGAGATGGATATCTCTTCATCTTCATCAATGACAACCTCGTAAGACTCTTTTGGACTGCTGCGCGCATAGGTAATTGCGATC
The DNA here is from genome assembly GCA_029933395.1 of Sulfurovaceae bacterium. Classification (GTDB taxonomy): domain Bacteria; phylum Campylobacterota; class Campylobacteria; order Campylobacterales; family Sulfurovaceae; genus SZUA-451. Next base: position 557 of record JAOZOG010000046.1, read on the forward strand.
TTTGCCGCCAGCTTCTTCTCCTCCTCTGTCGCATCTCTGCTCAACAGAGAGAAGGGGCCGGCAATGGGAAGTTTGACAGGCAGATATTTCTCACTTTCGATCCGCTGCAGCCCCTCGTTGTCCTCCCTGTTTCTTCCGACGATCAGTTTGGCCCCATCAGGGAGGCGAAAGTGCCTTCCGAATTTGAGAAGGTCGATCTCTTTGACGGTAAGGTCATCGTGTGCTACGAACTCTCTGAGCCGTTCACTGAAGTGCTCTTCTGTCAGCAGGCATCCGCCGCCGGGGCTCTCGTAATCTTCCCAGCCGTAGCGCTCTGCCAGTTTCATCTGCTCTTCACGGGAGCGGCCCGAGATTCCCAGGAGCTTCTCTCTGTCGATCCATCCCTCGATCTCCGGTGTCGTCGGCTCCATCAGTTTGGCAGACATCGGGCGTACGATCAGTTTATCATCGCTGTCATCGGCCAGTTTCGTCACCTGCATGATCGCATCGGCCCGCTGGCTCATCGGGCGCTGCCCAACCACTTCTCCTGTGATCAGGAAAGAGGCATCGAACTTTTTCATCAAACCCCTGGCGACCTTGAACATGTATCCATGGCAATCGATACAGGGGTTGAAGTTTTTTCCATAGCCATAGACAGGATCGAAGAGAATCTTTTGAATATACTCTTCGCGTACATCGACGATCTCCAGTCTGGCGCCGGCGTGTTCGGCACGTTCACGCATCAGCTCAGTGATATCTTTCGTCCCGCCAAAACCGGTCTTGATATGAATCGCGATCACTTCGATGCCCTGGTCAGCGATCAGTTTGATCGCCAGCATACTGTCAAGTCCCCCGCTGAATAGTGCCAAAGCTCTCATAGGCTACCAACTCCCCCCGTTTTAATCTCGGTATTATATCT
>JAOZOG010000046.1:1554-12641 GCA_029933395.1 Sulfurovaceae bacterium
GAGTCCTGCATAATCTGGCTCAAAGAAGAGAGAAACTGCTTGACTGCGGCAAAAGCGGCCTCTTTGGCCCGGGGATCGGAGAGATCATAGGAGCGGGAGATCGTTTCGATCACGAAAGGGATCAGAGGGGTCGCTTCCCGGAGCAGCTTCGCCACCTCTTCGATTTTCCCATCGGCGATCATATCGGCAGGATCCTGCCCGCCGGGAAATAACACCACGCCACCATCGAACCCACCGGCACCCAGCATCTGGGCTGCTTTGAGTGCTGCCGCCACACCGGCCTTGTCGCCATCATAGGCCAAAATGATACGGGGGTCCCCTTTGCGCAGAAGCGGGAGGTGCTCTGTCGTCAATGCTGTTCCCAGTGTCGCGACAGTCTCTTTGAAGCCCGCCTGGTGAAACATAATCACATCGAGATACCCCTCGCAGACGATCAATCTCTTATTGGCATAGATGGACTCCTTGGCCCTGTGATACCCATAGAGCAGACGGGACTTGTTAAAGAGTCTGGTCTGGGGGGAGTTGATATACTTGGCCGGATGACTACCCAGGGTACGCCCCCCAAATCCTACGATGGCACCATTGGAAGAGTAGATCGGGAAAGTCACCCTCTCTGTCAACCGGGCATAATACTCCCCTCTTTCACCCCGTGCGATGATTCCAGCCTCCTCCGCTTTGGGCAAAGGAAAAAGATTGGTATTGATGAAATCCAACACGGCGCGGCCTCTGCCGACATAGCCGATCTCGAAGGCTTCGATCGAACTGTTGCTGATCCCCCGGTCATAGAGATACTGCTTGGCGCTGCTGTTCATATCCAGGTTTTTGACATACCACTTCTGGATCGACTCCAGAATGCGTCTGGATTCACTGTAGTCACTGCTGCCTTTGGTGTATTGGAGTGAAAAATTGTACATAGACGCAAGCTTTTCGATCGCTTCGGGATAGCTCAGTTTTTCGATCTCCATCATAAACTTGATACTGTCCCCGCCCGCACCGCAACCAAAACAGTGATAAATCTGCTTGGAAGGACTCACGACGAAACTGGGTGTCTTCTCGCCATGAAAGGGGCAATTCGCCTTGTAGTTGGCGCCCGCTTTTTTCAATTCAATGTAGTTGCCCACCACATCGACGATATCGATACTGCTCTTGAGGGACTCTATGGATGCGTTATCTATCATACGGAGCATTATAGCAAAATCAAAGAGGATACGCTCTATTTCTGGATTTGGGTTTGATGAGGTATAATAACACTCAATTTACTCAAGGAAGCGTTTTTGGACAGTATACTCCCCTCCTACCGGGACCCGCTTTTCAGTATCCTGCTCATCATTACACTGAGCCTGATGGTCGCCGTACTGACCTATGTATGGGGTGCATACCGACAACAGAAAGAGAAGAGTACACTGCGAAAATTTCTGGAGAAATTCGAGAGTGCCGAATGTGCACTCGACACTGCCACGATGCCATTCGACCAGGCGATGTTCAAACCGCTGGCACTGCTTGCCAAAGCCTTCGAAAATAGCGGCGAATACCACAAAGCGATCAATATCTATCTCTATCTCATCAAGCATACCACCAACCAGATCGACAAGGGTGACCTGATGGAGAGACTGGGCCAAACCTACCTGCACGCGGGCTTTCTGGAGCGGGCCAGAGTTATCTTTTCGGAGATACTGCACAAGCAGCCCAGAACACCGCATATCCTCTATGAACTGGGGATCGTCTATGAGATGATGCGCGAATATGACAAGGCAATGGAGGTGATCGAACCGCTGCGTGCACAGGGGGAAGAGACCGGAGAGCTGGAAAAATTTCTGCAATTTGAAAAAATCTCGTCAAACAAGCAGATAGTGCCGCAGGATAAGGTCAAAATACTTCTTGAACTCCTCGAAACCGAACCGGCACTCTATCGGCCTGTAGTCTCTCTGCTTTTCCGGCTCGATACCCCCGCAGCCTGGGAGCTGATCGACACACAATCGCTGCATATGATCCTCGACATTCTCTGGTTTCTGCCCTATTCTCAGCTCGACCTGGATGTCATCTCCAAGGATCCACGCCTCACAGCGATCTATTTTGCCAAAGGATACCTGCAGCATCCCCCGGAAAAGAGCGGCATTTTTGCCATTGACCTGCTTGCAGCAGCGAGAGTCAACGGCTTTGAAGAGGGGGATCTGCTCTTCAGCTATCTCTGCAGAAAATGCAAACAGAGTTTCCCTATCTCTTTCACACGGTGCCCCAACTGCCTGGCGCTCAACAGCATAGAAGTCGAGGAAAGTATTGCAAAACAACGTGCGCAAACAGATTACTCTCTACAGTGACGGCTCCAGTCTGGGCAACCCGGGACCGGGTGGCTACGGCGGGATTCTGGACTATCGGGGCAAACGCAAAAGCTACAGTGGCGGAGAGGAGCATACGACCAACAACCGTATGGAGCTGACAGCCGTCATCGAAGGGCTCAAGCTGCTCAAAGAACCCTGTGATGTCCATGTTGTCTCCGACAGCAGCTATGTGGTCAAGGCCATCAATGAGTGGCTTGCCAACTGGGTCAAAAAAGACTTTGCCAAGGTCAAAAATCCGGATCTCTGGAGAGCCTATCTCGAAGCAGCCAAACCGCATCACATCAAAGCGACCTGGGTCCGGGGGCATTCGGGACACGAAGAGAACGAAATCTGTGACCGGCTGGCCAGAGAAGAGGCCGAGAAGATTAAAAACAGAAAGCAAACATAGAGAAGAGGAGACACTGCCTATGAAAGAGTATCGTGAGCTTGAAGAGAGATTGGGGTATACCTTTGAGAACAAACAGCTGATCATTGAAGCACTGACACACAAGAGCTATAAAAAACCCTATAATAACGAACGCCTTGAATTTCTAGGAGATGCCGTCCTCGACCTGATCGTAGGCGAGTTTCTTTTCCAGAAATTCCCCGATTCGGATGAAGGCGTTCTCTCCAAAATCCGGGCATCTCTCGTCAATGAAAGCGGTTTCAATCAGCTCGCACGCAAAATCGATCTCGGGAGCTTCATCTACCTCTCTGCAGCCGAAGAGAATAACAATGGCAGAGAGAAACCTTCACTGCTCTCCAATGCTTTCGAGGCAGTCATCGGTGCCATCTACCTCGAAGGAGGACTGGAAGCCGCCAGGAAAATCGCTGTCAAACTTCTCACCGAAACCCATCAGAAAATCGATCTGCAATCCCTCTCCAAAGACTACAAAACCGCGCTCCAGGAGCTGACACAGGCCACCCATGGTGTCACACCGACCTACGCCCTCCTGCGCTCTTTCGGTCCCGATCACAAAAAAGAGTTCGAAATTGCGATCATTCTCGATGGAGAGACGATCGCGACAGCCCAGGGCAAAAGCAAAAAAGAGGCGCAGCAGAAAGCGGCACATATCGCGCTCAAAAAACTCAAAAACAATGAGGCAGAGAAGAAAAAATGAATACATTTGGCAGAAAACTGACACTGACGACATTTGGCGAATCCCACGGCAAGGCACTGGGGTGCATCCTCGACGGTGTACCGGCCGGCCTATCCATCGATGAGGCATTCATCCAGCAGGAGCTCGACAGGAGAAAACCGGGGAAAAGCCCGCTTGAAACCGGCAGAAAAGAGGAGGACAGGGTCGAGATCCTCTCCGGCACATTCGAAGGGGTCAGCACCGGCACACCGATTGCGATGGTGATCTTCAATACCAACCAGAAAAGTAAAGATTACGACAGCATCAAGGATCTTTTTCGCCCCGGACACGCAGACTTCACCTATTACCACAAATATGGTATTCGGGATTATCGCGGCGGCGGGCGCTCTTCGGCGAGGGAGACGGCAGCACGTGTAGCAGGAGGTGCTATCGCCAAGCTGATGCTGCGCGAAATCGGCATCGAAATCGCATCTGGACTCTGCGAAGTGGACGGAATCCGCTCGGAGAAGCTTGATTTTGACTATGCGCGCCGTAGCAGAATGATGGCACTCGACTCTGACGCCGAAAAGCGCCAGGAGGAGGCAATACTGCAAGCCAAAAACGATCATGATTCAGTCGGCGGTGTCGTATTGACCCGGGCTACCGGTCTGCCCATAGGACTGGGGGAGCCACTCTACTACAAACTCGATGCGGTATTGGCGGAAGCGATGATGGGCATCAATGCGGCCAAAGCTGTCGAAATCGGTGACGGTATCGCTACGACCCATCTAAAAGGCTCACAAAACAACGATCCCATTACACCGGAGGGGTTTGTCAGCAACCATGCCGGGGGCATCCTGGGGGGCATCAGCAACGGTGATGCCCTTATCATCAAAACCCACTTCAAGCCGACTCCCTCTATTTTCCAGGCACAGCAGACGATCAACACGAAGGGGGAAGCGGTTACCTGCGAACTGAAAGGGAGACATGACCCCTGTGTCGCCATACGCGGGGCCGTCGTCTGTGAAGCGATGACGGCACTGGTGCTTGCTGATATGGTATTACTGGGTATGGGAAGCCGAATGGAGCATTTGACGGCACTCTACCCAGACAAATCTGAAGACCACAGACCCAGAGGAAATTGAGATGAAAAAACTTCTTATTGCATCTGTCATCGTGCTTGCCGCAGGGGTCGGTTTCTACTTCACATTCGGCGAAGCGAAACTGGCCAAAGAGCTCAAGTCGCGTGTAGATACACAACTGCAGGTACTCCAAAAGAATGGGTTTGAAATCGAAGATCGGGTTGTCGAAAGTAAAAAAGAGCACTTTGTGATCCACTATGCCGATCCTGACAAAATCGCACACTACCTCCAATCCAAAAATATCGATCTCTCCGATCAGGATGCCAACTCACTCAAAGGATTGAAGGTTGGCGTCGACCTGAGTTATCTGAAGGGTGCCTACAGCGCACTCTCGGCAGATCTCTATCCGATCGCCTTCCCCCCTGCCCTGATCCGTGTAGAGAATGAACGGGGCAGAAACAATCTCGTACGTATTGCCAGGGAGAAGATATTTCTTGCCCATATCGACATCGACAAACTCTTTAGCTCCTATAAAGGATATCTTAAAGATGTCAACGAGACCTTCAAGGATATAGAGTCAGTCACGATTGTAAGCCGGGGATTCAAATTCAGCGGAACCTACAATGAGCATTTCCTCACATCGGCCAACAACTCCATCAGCAAACTGAGTCTCACCGATAGCCATAATGAGGGTTTCGCACTGGAGAGCCTTGAAGGCAGCTATGAACAAAATGGCAAAAGCATCTATGATTTTACCTCCGGGTATACTGTCGGTAAACTGCTTGTTCGTGATGCGAATGGGTATGGCACCACACTCAACCAACTGAATCTCGAAACCAGCGGGAAATCTGAAAAAGATCTTGCTTCCTCTTTTCTCAACTTCCGCCTTGCAAGTGTCGATATCCGTGAACGTCAGGGTAAGCACCGACTTGAAGAGATCACCGGAAAATTCTCGTTGGAAAATCTTTCGATTACAGCACTGGAGAAGATGGAACAGCTGGACGAGAATGATACGGCAGGCTTCAATCAGGCATTCGAGCTGCTTCTCTCAAAGGGTATTGTTTTAAATATGGAAGATTTTTCTGCAAAAAAACTTCAGAATGGCTCCGGAGAGATGGTCGACGGATTCTCGACCAACGGCCTTGTCAAGATCGACAAAGTCACGGATTTCGAGGCGCTGAAGAGCAACCCCTTTCTACTACTCGACATCATCGACGCGAAAGTACATATGGAACTCTCCAATGCCTTCTACCTGACCCTTCAGAAGAGACCCGAATTTCTCATCCTCTCGTTGCTCTTCACTCCGGTTTCCAAAGAGAATAAACAGATATTCGATATCGAATACAAACATGGTTCCCTCCGCATCAATGGGCAAAAGGTTCTTTAATTGGAATCATACCCACTGGGCTGCTACTGACTCTCGCTCGAGGCGAAGACAGGATCATCATTGTATTCAATATCGATCTTGGCATACATTCCGGGATAGACTTTCTTCCCCTCTTTGTTAAACTTGATACGAATGGTGAAGGTATGCGTCATTGGGTTGGCACTGGGAAATCTTTTTGATCATTGTTTGCCTTTATTATAAAAATAGTTTATCTAGTATAATAAATTTTTATAAAAAGAGATTTAAATGATAAAAATAACAGAAGCTTTAAGGAAGAGAAGACTGCCGAAAGCAGCTCCATCCATTTAGAGGCGGTTTAGTCTATCTCTCTGGGGTCGACAATCTTCCCGGCGATCGCCGATGCCGCTGCTACAGCGGAGTTGGCCAGATAGATCTCTGAGGTTCTTGCACCCATACGTCCGACAAAGTTGCGGTTGGTCGTCGCGACACAGCGTTCGCCGTCACCCAGAATACCCATATAGCCGCCCAGGCAGGCACCACATGTGGGATTGGAGACGACAGCACCCGCTTCGATGAGAATATCCATCAATCCTTCGTGCTGTGCCTGCATCAGGATCTTCTGGGTCGCAGGGGTGACGATCATACGGGTACGCTTCGCTACTCTTTTACCCTTCATAATCTCCGCAGCGATACGCAGATCCTCTATACGTCCGTTCGTACACGATCCGATCATCACCTGATCGATTGCCAGATCATCCTCGACCGCCTGCTCGACAGGCTTGCCGTTGGAGGGGAGGAAGGGGTATGCGATCACAGGGGAAAGGTTGGCGACATCGATCTCGACTACCTGACAGTACGCTGCATCTTTATCCGAATAGTGAATCTTCGGCTCGGACCGTAAACCATTATTGGCCACGGCACGCTCATCCAGATAGGCCTGCGTCACCTCATCGACAGCGATGATTCCGGATTTGGCACCCGCTTCGATCGCCATATTGCACATCGAGAAGCGGTCATCCATCGCCAGATACGGAATCGTATCACCGGTAAACTCCAGTGCCTTGTAGAGCGCGCCGTCTACACCGAGAATACGGATCAGCTCCAGGATAATATCCTTGCCATAGATATGTTTGCCGGGCTTGCCGTTGAGGATGACCTTGATCGTCTCGGGTACCTTGAACCAGTTACCTCCTGTGATCATCCCAAATGCCAGATCAGTACTCCCCATCCCTGTCGAGAAGGCGCCCAGCGCCCCGTGTGTACAGGTGTGCGAATCCGCACCGATGATCACATCGCCGGGGATCACCAAGCCTTTCTCAGGAAGCAGCGCATGCTCGATCCCCATATCCTTTTCATCGAAAAAATACTTCAAATCATGCTTGTAGGCAAACTCCCGGGAAATTTTCGCCTGGTTGGCCGAAGCGATATCTTTGGCCGGGATATAGTGGTCCATCACGATGCTGAAATTGTCCGGCCGTGCCAGCTTCTCCGCCCCACTCTCTTCAAACGCTTTGATCGAAATCGGTGTCGTGATATCGTTGCCGATGATCATATCGATAGCTACTCTAACGATCTCTCCCGCTTTGACATCATGTCCTGCGTGTTCTGAAAAGATCTTCTCTGTAATGGTTTGTCCCATTTTCTATCCTTACTGAATAATTGCGTGAATTATAGCGAAAAGTTTATGATGAAAGATGTGGAAAATGCTCTAAAGCTGTTGACATCTATCGATTCTTTCTCTATAATATGTAAATTTATAAGGAGATTTATATGGTAATAAGTAAGAATAAAATAGAGAAAGTCACCATCACGATTCCTTCTGAGCTGAAAGCAAAGTTGGTTGAGCTAAAGAAGGAACTAAATCTCTCTGCCTCTGCCATATACAAAGAGGCACTGGAAAACTATCTCAAGCAGAAAGAATTGGAAAAATGGAAAGCAGGAGCACGACTGGCTGCCGAAGACAAAGACTATCTCTCATTTGTCAATGAGCTGGGGAATGATGCCGGAGATATCTATGAGTATTGAACAGGGAGAAATCTGGGAAGTGGAATTTTTTCCCAATATCGGCAGCGAGATAGGAAAAAGACGGCCCGCACTGGTCGTAAGCCATAATGCCATAGGCAAACTTCCCCTCAAAACAATCGTACCAATCACACAGTGGTCCGATGCATACAGCCGCTACCCATGGATGGTCAAGATAGAAAGCAGCAGGCCCAATGGACTGTCAAAGACATCTGCTATTGATTGTTTTCAGATCAGAAATTTTTCACATCAAAGATTTATACAGAAACTTGGGACAATAGAGGACAAATTGCTGTCAAAAGCACATCAAACCATCGCAAAGACACTTAACCCCAAATACAGACTCTTGTGAGTGTTTGGGTACAATATACCAAAAAAGAGCTTTTTGTGAAACAATATCCAAGTATTCCACTATGAAACGCTACGAACTTCAAGCCATCGCCGAACGACTCAGTCATTTTACTTTCATCAGTCGCGCCAGACGGGTGGAGGACAACACGATCGAACTGACTTTCGACAGAGAGCATAGCTATTTTTTCACGATGACCAGAGGGCACAGCCTTGTCTACAAGGCTCCCTCGCAGCGTCCGCTTCAGGGCTACAACGCCCCTTTCGATACGCTGCTGCATTCACTGGTGTCGGCAAGCAGACTACTCAAAGTCGAAATGCCGGGTGGTGACCGCATCCTGCGCTTCACACTGGCCCCCAAAAGCAGCTATAAAGACAAAACCATCTATCTGCAGCTCGAGTTTACCGGCAAAAATACCAATGCCATCCTCCTGGATGAAAATGAGACAGTCATCGAGGCACTCAGGCATATCGATGCCGAAAGCTCTTTTCGGGTCGTGCGTCCGGGAGTGAGACTGCTGGCACTGCCTGCTTTCAAGCATATAGAAGAAGAGAAGAGGGAGATCAGTGATATCGATACTTTGCTCGAGAAACGATATGAAACCATCCAGGCAAAAAGACTCTCTGAACTCAAAAAACAGAAACTGGCACAGATAGCCAAAAAGCGTGAAAAACTGGCACAATCGCTGGCAAAACTCCCCGATGAACACAAGCTGGCACAGGAGGAGACGAAATATCAAAGCTATGCCAACCTCATCCTTGCCAACCTCTACCAGATTAAACCCTATGACAAGACACTCAAAACAACAGATTTCGAGGGAAACAGTATCACAATCACCCTTCCCAAAAATATCAAAGTGAATCGGATGAGCGACTACTTCTTCACACTCGCCAAGCGGGCAAAGAACAAAGCGAAGAATATCCATATCGAGAGAGAAAATCTCGAAAGCAAAAAAGCCTTTTACGACAATATCTACTATGCGATCGAACAGGCAAGAGACCCTTATGAGCTGGAACTTCTCGTCCCCAAGCGCGCCAAATCCAAACGCAAAAAAGAGAGACTCAAAGAGGGGGAACTCTTCTGGATCGAAGATTACAAGGTCTTTGTGGGGCGCAACAGCAGCGAAAACCAGAAGCTCCTCTCTCTTGCCAAAGCCAATGACCTCTGGATGCACATACGCGATATCCCCTCCAGCCATGTCATCATCCGCACCGACAAGCAGAACCTGCCGCAAAGCGTCATCGAAGCAGCAGCAAAACTCTGTGTCGATTTCTCTGTCAAAAATCCCGGAGAGTATGACGTAGACTATACCAAACGTAAATTTGTCAAAGTACAGGAGGGATCCAGCGTCCTCTACAACAAATACGATACGATCCGTGTGCGCAAAGAGGGAATTGAAATCCGCGAATAACAGGAACTCTTTGCTATAATTATTTTTTATTGACATTGTGCCGTCACGCGTCAACTGATTGATACAGGTGAGTACAAACAAAATATTGCAAGAGAAAGCGGAAAAATAATGAAACGACTTTTTACGGATCACCAGGAGCGCTGGCTGACAGGTATCGCCCTCCTCGCGACTGTCGGGCTGATCGGCTGGATCGATAATTTTTTTATTATGTGGAGTTTTCTGGGGCTTGTCTATATCTTCGCCTTTTATGAAGCGATGCAACTCTTCAAGCTCAGAGGGCCATCGATGTATTTCTGGGCCCTGCTCCTCTGGGTCTTTGCCTACTTCTACCCCAATCCCGATGATCTCTTTTTCCTCTTTATGATCCTCTTTGGCGGGACACTGGCCTATACGCACAACTTCAACCCCAAATTGATTCTCCCCTTCCTCTATCCCATCAGCGGCATACTCTTCTTTCTTATTCTTTATCAGGATTTCGGAATCGAAGCGATGGGGTGGCTACTGGTGACGGTGGCAGTTACGGATATGGGTGCTTTCTTCACTGGAAAGCTGATCGGCAAGACAAAATTCAGCGATACCTCCCCCAACAAAACCTGGGAGGGTGTCATCGGGGGCGTCCTGCTTGCGACACTCTTCGGAACCTATATCGGGCTCTATATCGCACCCTTCTGGACGGCACTCTTCGTAACACTCTTCACCTCGGCCTCCTCTATCTTCGGGGATCTTTTCGAGAGCTACCTCAAGCGGGAAGCAGGCGTCAAAGACAGCGGAGATCTGCTGCCCGGACATGGCGGTATCCTTGACAGGATCGACGGCTACCTCTTCGGTACGATTGTCATGGTCGTCACACTGCGCGCTTTTCTCTAAATGTCCGAATCCATCGTACTACTCGGCTCCACCGGCTCCATCGGGGTCAACACACTGAAGGTCGCTTCACGATACAATATACCTGTCGAAGCACTGGTCGCCGGAACCAACCTCTATCTCCTCAATGAACAGATCGCCCGGTACAGACCCAAATATGTAGCTATCGCCAATGAAGCAGATCGTGATGCGGTCAATCACCCCAATGTTTTTTGCGGCAGTGAGGGCATCCTCGAACTCCTGGAGCAGACACGAAGCGAAACCATCGTCAATGCCCTGGTAGGCTATACCGGCCTGGCACCGACACTCAAGGCGATCGAACTGGGACGAAGGGTCGCACTCGCCAACAAGGAGTCGCTCGTCGTCGCCGGAGAGTTCATCGATATGAGCAAAATAACACCGATCGACAGTGAGCATTTCGGCCTCTGGTATCTGTTGGGAGAACGCCCTTTCAACAAGCTCACCATCACTGCCAGCGGTGGAGCCTTCCGCGACTGGGAGAGTGATGCGATCGCCACTGCCGCCTTCGCCGACGCACTCAAGCACCCCAACTGGTCGATGGGCAACAAGATCACTATCGACTCGGCAACGATGACCAACAAGATCTTCGAACT
>JAOZOG010000244.1 GCA_029933395.1 Sulfurovaceae bacterium
TCAAAGATTTTTTGCTTTCGTAGCGCGGGCACTCCTGCCTACGCTACGGATTCTTTCTTTTGAAGTAATAGGCATAAAAGGCTTTCACATTATTGGTCAGAGTACACCATGTTCCCTGCTTTAGTTTGCACTGCTCTTCCAGTTCTTTCAACTCTTTTTCGTGGCCCAGCGGCATCATCGCATCGGCATTATCCATCAGGACGGGAATAAAGAAGAGGGAGACCAGTGTCGCCGCCATACTTCCGAAGATCAGGGCGATACCCAGTCCTCCAAAGATAGGATCGGTAGCAAGCAGGAGGCTTCCCAGGATAATAGCGACAGCCGTCAGCATAATCGGTTTGGCACGTGTAGCGGTGGCGACGGCAATCGCCCGTTTTTTCTCTATCCCGTGTTCAGCTATCAGAGAACGGGCGAAGTCGATCAGGAGCAGGGAGCTTCGTGCACTGATGCCCATCAGCGAAATGAAACCGATGAGAGACGTGGCAGTCAAGAAAAAGTTGGTATCGGCAAAGTAGAGCTGGATCTTATCTGTGACCCAGTGTCCGACGATCACCCCGATGATGGAGAGAAAACTCCCGATCAGGACGATACCGCTCAGCGCGAAAGATTTGTAGTAGACCACCATCAATAGAAACATCAATACCAGTGCGGCGATAAAAGCACCACCAAGATCGCGGAAGGTATCGAGAGAGACTTTCATCTCGCCATCCCATCGCAGCAACATTGGTGTGCCACTCTTTTTGTCGACGAGCTCGAGGTCGAACATATAGGTCGTGATACCCGGAACTTTACTGACGTTGAAGTCAGCAGTGAGCTGCTCGAGCATCTTTTCTCTCGCATCGAGCAATGGATAGACCTGGCTGACCATATCACACTCGGCTGTGATGGTGACCATATTTTTGAGATTTTTTCTGTGTATGGTGAGATTCGATTTTGTGGGCCTGATGTTGATGATTTCGCTGAGAGGCACCATCATTCCCATCCGATTCATCAACTTGAGCGAAGAGAGCTTGTTGTTCAGTGAATCTTCGGTATCGAATGCTACAGTCCGTGTGCCGTCATTGAGCCGGACGAAAATAGGGATTTGGTCCTGCTGATCCCGGCTGTTTTTGACGGCGACGGGCATCCCTTTGAAGGCGAGATAGATGATCTGGTTGACCTGCTCGACACTGAGTGCACTGCGTATGATCTTCTCTTTGTCCGGGACCAGGTCATACTTGGTGAAGAGATCATCCTGCATGATATCGATATCGACGAGTCCTTCCGTCTCACCCAGGATACCGGCGATCTTTCCGGCAGTTTTGCGCAACAGTCCATCATCTTTGCCGTAGAGCTCGATCACGATCGTTGCCAGTGTGGGAGGTCCTGAAGGCATCTCGGTAAATCGGATACTGGTGTTTGGCGTGAGGCCGCTGCAGGCGATATTGATCTCGGGCCGGAGACGGTGTACCATCATGAAGGAGGGTTCGTCCCGCTCATGTTTGTCAGTCAGATTGATGACGATTTCAGCCTGATTCTTGAGTGCCTTGAGCGCTGATCCTTTGACGAGGCCCGCATAATCCAGCGGCGCCCCCTGTCCCAAAAAAACTTCCATATCGGTAATCTCTTTTTCTTTTTTGAGAAAATCAACGATACAGGTTGTGACAGCTTTTGTCTCTTTGATGGAGGCATCGGTGGATGTATCGACATAGATCGTAAAGGTGTTGGCGCTTTTCCCCGGAAGCATTTTGGCGAGCACCAGCTTGGTAGGGATCATCATCACAGCGCCTATCATCGCAAAGATGACGATTCCGGTCACGATCCATTTGTTGCGGGGGGTACTGATAATGCGGTAAACCAGTTTTTCCATAGGTCAGTGCCCTCCCTTCTTGAATTTGATAAATTTGCGTGCCAGATAGGGAGCGAAAACATAGGCTACAAAGAGAGAGACTGCCAGTGCTACAGGGACATTGAGTGGGATCGGCTTCATGAACTGCCCCATCATACCTCCGACGAAGGCCATAGGGATCATCGTAAGCATAATCGCGATGGTGGCGATGTTGGTCGAAGGGCCGATCTCATCCGTCGCCTGGATGATGATCTCGTCGAACTCCAGATCTTTGGATTCGGGGAGATGCAGGCGCCGATGGATATTTTCGATGACGATAATCGCATCATCGACGATCAGCCCCAGACTCAGTAGAAAGGCAAAGAGGGTAATCCGGTTGATGGTTTGATCTGTCATCAATGCGATGAAGAGTGTCGTTGCCAGGATCATCGGTACGGCGATCGTGACGACGAGAGATTCCCTCCAACCCAGAAAAGGGATCAGGATAAAGGCGATGATCAGGATCGTAATGAGTAGATGATGCACCAGTTCGTTGACCGCCTCATTGGCACGCTCGCCGTAGTTACGTGTCACGATGAAGCCGACACCCTGCTTGCGTAGTTTCTCTTTGGCTTTCTGAAGCTCCTCTATCGCCTCTTCGGCGATCAGTACAGCATTGGTACCTTTGAGTTTGGAGACGGTCATCGTGATCTGGTCTCCGGCATCGCGGAAAAGAATCGGTTCTTTTTCCGCTTCCTTCTTCTCTGAATGGCCCGCCTTTTCACTTTCGTTCCCTTCCCGATAGATGATCAGTGCAGACTGAAAGTTTTGAATATCATAGCTGTAATCGATGGTCGCGATATTTTTGAGATAGATTGCCGAGCCACGATACTGCGCGATAATCAACTCTCTGAGGTCATCGATGTCATCGATGGCATTTTTGACTCCAAATACGACGATCTTTCCTGTCGAGGAGGGGGTATCGATCTCCGGTGCATTGGTGGAGATCGATTTGATCGCCTGGGCGACCTGTCCCAGAGAGATATGGTATGCAGAGAGTTTGTGCAGGTCGATGAGGACGTTGAACTGTGGTCGCTTGACACCCTTGAGTGTCGTCTTGGAGACATTGTCGAGTGCATTGATATCCTGTTGCAGCTCCCGGATGCTTTTGTAGAGTTTGATCGTATCGATATCGGTGTCGTTGAGTTTATAGAAGGCAACCGTCAGAATAGGGATATCGATATCGATATCGAAGGGCTTGACCAGCGGAGGCATCGTGCCCTTGGGGAGTTGGTCCATATTTTGCATGACTTTGTCGTAGAGCTTGAGGTTGGAGGATTCTCTCTCCTGCCCGATCAGGTACTGCACATTGACCATACCGAAGTTGTTCATCGCTGTACCGAAGATATTCTCGACTCCCTTGATTTCCCGGATTCTCCGTTCCAGCGGTTTGATGATGACATTGTTGATCTCTTTGGGGGTGGCACCGGGAATCGCTACGACAACAGCACCGCCACTGACCTGGAT
>JAOZOG010000245.1 GCA_029933395.1 Sulfurovaceae bacterium
CGATACTGCTCTGCTGTCTGCTTGAGGATACCATCGGAGATCTTCAGGTCATTCTGATAATCGCTCAGGGCGACCCACAATCTGAGGATCTCTGAACCGTACTGCTTGATGACTTTGTCCGGTGCTGTAACATTTCCTTTGGACTTACTCATCTTTTCGCCCTTCTCATCGACGGTGAAGCCGTGGGTGATGAGTGACTCGTAGGGTGAGACGTGATTGATCGCGGAACTCAGCAGCAGTGATGACTGGAACCATCCGCGATGCTGGTCACTCCCCTCGATATAGAGAGAGGCGGGGTAGTTTCCGGCGTCGTAGTTGCGGCTCTTGAGTACCGAATACCAGGTCGATCCGCTGTCGAACCAGACATCGAGGATATCATCGATCTTCTCGAGCTCCTCCGGCCGGTATCCGGAGCCCGGGTAGAGCAGTGCTTCGATCGACATATCATACCAGGCATCCGCACCGAACTGGTCGAAGATCATCGCAACGAAGTTCAATACCTTCTCGTCGAAGATGACCTTTTTGGTGCTCTTGACTCTGAAAAACGCGATGGGGACACCCCAGGAGCGCTGACGGGAGATACACCAGTCCGGGCGCCCCTCGATCATCGGCTTGAGACGGTTCTTGGAGCTTTCGGGGTAGAAATCTACTGACTCTATCGCATCAAGCGCCAACTCTCTCAAGCTTTTGTCGCTGCCTTCCGGAGCATCGTCTATGGAGATAAACCATTGATTGGTCGCCCGGTAGATCAACGGCTTTTTGGTTCTCCAGCAGTGCGGGTAGGAGTGGGTAAATTTGCTCACCTTGAGGAGTGAATCACCCAGGAGCTCCAGAATCGGCTCATTGGCCTTGAAGATGTGCATTCCGACAAACTTCTCAGGCTCAGGCAGGAGCTGCAGTCCGACGACACTCTCATCGAAACAGCCACGCTCATCGACAGGCATGACGACATCCAGGCCATACTTCAACCCAACCCGGTAATCATCCTCTCCATGTCCCGGGGCAGTATGGACGGCACCGGTACCGCCGTCGAGCATAACGTGATCGCCCAGTACGAGCTTGGAGCTGTGTCCATTCAGGGGATTGATCGCCAGTTTGTTCTCCAGTTCGGTTGCAGCGATCTTGCGTCCGGAGTGCGCACTGACGATACCCTCCTCCACCAGTGCATCGTATCGGCTCTCCGCCACGATATAGCCATCATCACTCAGCACATACATTTCGTCCGGATTGAGCGCGATTCCTGTATTGGAAGGGAGTGTCCATGGCGTCGTTGTCCAGATCACGACAGCTGCTTTGCCGTGGAGGTCGAGCTCCTCTTTGGCCTTATCAGAGAGTTCGAAGGCGACATAGATCGAGTAGTCCTCTTTATCCTCATACTCCACCTCTGCGTCCGCCAGAGCGGTACGCGCTGCCCAGGACCAGAAGATCGGCTTGTGGCGCTCGACGAGCAACCCTTTTTTTGCGATCTCGCACAGTGTCCGGTAGATATTGGCTTCAAATTTGAAATCCATCGTCACATAGGGATGATCCCAGTCAGCGATTACGCCCAGATTTTTGAAACCCTCTTTCTGTATCTCGACATACTTCGCTGCATGCTGACGACAGAGCTCACGGAACTCTACAGTAGGCATCGCCTCTTTTTTGCTTTTGCCCAGCTTCTCTTCGACCTTCTGCTCGATCGGAAGACCATGACAGTCCCAGCCCGGCGTCATACGGACAGCCTTGCCCTGGAAGTAGTGATACTTTACGATAATATCTTTGAGGATCTTATTGAGTGCGTGCCCTATATGGATATCCCCATTGGCATAAGGAGGGCCGTCATGCAGCGTGAAGAGCTCGGCACCCTTGCGCTTCTCTTTCATACGGTCATAAATCCCTTCGTCAAACCACTTTTTGTAGCGTTTGGGTTCATTTTGGGGAAGATTTCCACGCATAGGGAAATCGGTTTTCGGAAGCAGTAGTGTCTCTTTAAAATCCATTGGTTCATCCTGTATCGAAAATAGGGAGGATTATAGCCAAAACTCCATTAGTAATTCGTTATAATGTTTAGAGATACCTTTTATCTCGGAAGAGTGCCATATCGTAAATATATAATTTTGAAGGATTTCCCAATGCCTATTATCCTCATTCTCGTTGGCTGCCAAATCTATCGCAGCCATGCCCTGACAGAAGCGATCATACGCGAACTCGAAGCAAAAAACAGATTTATCAAAAGTATCTATCACATGGAGTCCGACGACAAAGCACTGATCGACTTACTGCAACATCTCATAGAGAAAAGCTGCGACATCTGCATCGCAGCCTCCACCGACTCCTTTCCTCTGATCAGCAGGATACTTGCCACACTCAACGAAGATACCCTGATCGCCACAGGGGAGACACTGCATCCCGGCGGCGTCTCGATGGTCAAGGAAAACAGTTTCCTTCTGCGACTGAACGATATCGACTGCAACGCCCTCCTCGTCAAAAGCAACGAAGCGATTCCTGAGATACTGCTCGAAACAGGCGAGGCATACAGTGTCTGGCAACTCTTTGGCAACGAGAAACATCTCCAGACGCTACGGCAGCATGCACTCGACAACCAGTATCATCTCAACTATTTTCAGCAGGTCGAAGAGTGGTATGAGATCCATATACAGAGCAGTTACCGACCGGATACACTCCTCGCCCCCTCTCCCGATCTCCTTATATTCCCCTCGGACAATATCTTCGATACCTGCATCGAAATCTTCGGGGGCCGGAAAGAGACGCTCTCTTTTGCGGAGAGCTGCACCGGCGGCCTGATTGCATCCTCCTTTACTGCCAGGTCCGGTTCTTCGAATATTCTCAAGGGTTCCATCGTCTCCTATGCCAACGAGATCAAGCAGCAATGGCTGCATGTCGATGCGGATATCCTCGAAAATCCGGGGGCTGTCAGCCGGGAGTGCGTCGAGATGATGGCCGAAGGGGCAATGAAACTGGCTCAAAGCGATATCGCTCTGGCGACCAGCGGTATCGCCGGCCCGACAGGCGGCACACCTCTCAAACCGGTAGGTACCGTCTATATCGCCGTGGCTGACCAGACGGAGACGAGAAGCAAACATCTGCTCCTCAAAGGTGACAGAAACTATATCCAATATCAGGCAATGATGCATGTCATCAAACTGATGATTGAGATGAAAAGAAAAATTTTTCAAGAATTTTTCAAAATCTCTTGACAAAGCAAAAATTCTCCGCTATAATTCTGCCCACTTAAAGCAGAGATCGCTTTTTGTTTCGTGACCCGTTAGCTCAGTTGGTAGAGCAATTCCCTTTTAAGGAATGGGCCCTAG
>JAOZOG010000246.1 GCA_029933395.1 Sulfurovaceae bacterium
CTCTTCCCTCTTTTTTTCAAATTTTATCGAAGAAACCGTTTTTTTCAAACCACCCTCTTCAGATGGAGAGAAAAAACCGTATAGAAAACGGCAATTTTTCACTTTTTTATTCATTATCATTAAAAAACAATAGCTTTATCCGATATAGATTTATGAAACAAATCTTTCAAGGAGAACGAATGCGATTAAAATTCAGGAATATCAGTATCGTCGCCAGCGCGGTTTTGACGAGCACCCTCCTCTTTACAGGTTGCGGTGGCGGCGGCTCTTCCGACGGTACCACGACAACCACGAGAAATACCACTATTACGGGAAAAGCTGTTGACGGCTATCTAAAAAGCTCTGTGGTATGGTTGGATCTCGATGCCGACGGCATACTCGATAGCAATGAACCTTCCGACGTATCCGATGAAAACGGAAACTTCTCTCTCAAGATCACTTCCGAAATCAGAAACAATCCAGGATTCCCTACGGCCAGAATCGTCGCGGAGGGCGGTGTGGACAAAGATACCGGAAAACAGTTCAACGGAAAACTGCTCGCACCCAACACCGGCAGTACGGAGATCAACCTCTCTCCGGTGACGACACTCGTCGCCAAACTCGTCGAAAAAGGCGAGGATGTCAAGAAAGCCGAGGAAAAAGTCAAGAAGTCACTCGGCATCTCCGAGCATGTGGATCTCTTCGACGATCCCAAAGAGCTGGAGAAAAACGGTGACAAACAGCTGATCGCCGCGGCGCTCTCTCTGCAAAAAAGCATCGAAATGATCGCATCGGCCGCCGGCGGCGACGATGAAGAGAAAGCGGCGGAGATCCAGGACAAACTCTACGAAGCCTTCGCGAAAGTCCTGGCCGAAGAGACCGGAGAGAGCACGGAGGGCGGCGAAGAGACGGGCGAAGGTGTCTCCGGGCTCCTGGAAGCCGCCAAGAAAAGCGAAGCGCTTGGCGACGTCGATGTCGACGAATCCCATCTCGACAAGGCGAAAAAACTCGCCGAAGAGGTTGAAAAAGCCGTCGAGGAAGGCCACGATTCGGGAGATGTGGAAAAAGCTGCTGCACTCTACACGGAACAAAACTCCATATCCGGTACCATCACTCTTCCCGACTTTAGCGATCTCGTATCCAAGACCAACGAACTCGAAAAGAAATTCCTTGTGTATCGTCTTGGCGACCTTGGACTGGAAAATACCGACACGCTCGCGCAGACGCTCCTGAGTTTCACTCCGAAATTCGACGCCGACAGGCTGATCGATCCAACCGACGAGGATCTTGAGATCCTCAAGGAGCATTTCCCGAAAGTCTATGCCGCTTTGATGAAAGAGAAAAAAGAGGTCGAAGAGAAGACGGATGAAACGACCGCGACAGCGGGAGGCACCGTTTTCGCTCTCAAAGCGGGGGATGCCTTCTACGAAGTCGATGTCGACGAGGAGGACGGAAAGCTCGAAATCGAATTCCAGACCCATACCCTCAATACCGACGGCACGGTGGGAGAAAAGGAGAGGGTTTTCGTCGACGGAGAGTGGAAAGAGAATGTCGACGACAACGACGACTACATCCTGACCTCCCAGGGCTGGGTCAAAGAGAAAGGCAATGAAACCTACAAAATCAATGCCGACGGCTCGGTCACCATCAACAACGCTTTCAAAGTTTCGATCGCGAAAGAGAAAGATATCAGCGGCAAGTACACTCTGGTACTGGATGGCAAGGTCATCGAAATCGATATGCCTGCCGGCGCGAAAGAGTACGTCAACACCTACGAAACCGTCGCGGACCAGTACTGGATGTGGGAGAAAGAGCGCGCCTGGGGCATCGACGGACAGGAGTACTACACTTCACTCGAAGAGTTCATCACCCATCAATGCGGCGAGCACTGGTTCGAAGGCAACCACGAGGGCGGTGTCGCGTTCGCCGGTACCGACAACGGCGACGGAACATACACCTGTAACGGAACCGCTACAAGCGGCAAACTCTTCGAAGTCAAGGGCGGCGACGAGACACATCCGTCCACCATCGTCTCCAAAGATGCCGGTACATGGGAGATAAAAACTGTCAACGGCGTCAAAATCCTCTTCGTCCACCCCAGCAACCCGGAATACTCCGACGACCACGGGGAGACGATATTTACCGAGTACGACGGCGCGGTATGGCGCGGAGAATACGAAACGGCAGGAAAGAAAGAGACATGGCACTCCTTCAACAAAATCGCGTTCGAAGCGATCGCGAACTATGTCGAGAATATGGCATCGTCGGCCCCGGATGGTTCCGGCACCTCCAGCAATCAGCTCGTTTCGCTGCTGGGCGGAAAAACGCTCTATGCCGTCGGCACGGAGATAAACGACAGTGAAATCTGGGGAGACACTGTCGTCTTCAATGCGAATATGACCGAGCTGACCTATACCGCTTTCGACGGTTCCGAGCAGGGAACGGACGCCATCGAAGTCCACGGCAACAAAATTGTCTGGACGGAAGATGGTACCTACAGCATCGTCGGTGAAAACAAAGGTGATTACATCGAAGTCGCCGATTACGACGAAGAAGGCAAAGAGACAAGCCATACACGCCTCTATTTCGACCAAGCCAAAGCCCTGGCTTACTACAACTCTTTGAAAGGGGAGAGCGGGACCCAGACAAACTTCAAGTTTTCCGCCGATGCCCTTATTGGCAATACACTCTATCTTGTAACCTACGACGATTTCGGTGACGAGTCCCAAAAAGGCTGGAACATGGCAGCCATGAGTTTCCAGGCAGACGGCGAAATGACATGGGAAGAATTCGGCACGGTCGACGCGGGAAACCCCTATAACACGAAATACCGTGTAACCGACGATGGAAAACTCGTCATCTTTGTAGGAGAAACCGGCGAAGGTCCACATGACATCGTCATCGAGGCGCTACAAAAAACCGACGACTACATACTCACTCCCGGCGGAGACCGTCTCTTTTTTGACAAAGCCAAAGCCGAAGCGTACAGAGATGCGAAAAATTCCGGAGCCCCCATTGAAATCACAGAGCTCGGGTTTACACCAAAAACGGTGACCAGAAGTGAAATTGCAGGCAAGAAAATGGTCATCGACAACGATGAAGAATCCATTGTCGTAAAATTTTACAAAGACGGAACATACGAAGAATACGGAAAAAGCAAAAAAGATGCCGAGGATACATGGCATGACAAAGGTTCATGGACAATCGCCGGAAACTATCTGGTCATCCACGGTACAGACGCAAACGAGGAAGACGATGAGTTCCTTACCTTCGTCGCTTTCGATGGGGATCTCACGAAAGTCGTCTATTTCAATGA
>JAOZOG010000247.1 GCA_029933395.1 Sulfurovaceae bacterium
CTTTTAAAGATTATACTCTTATTGAGATACGAGTAGCCGATTTGGATCGTTCCATTATAGAGAAATCACCAGCTCATTACATTTAGTGTATAATTGCGCTAACTATACAAAGGGAGAGGATATGAAAAAGGCGCTTTGGCTTATCGCTGTTGTTCTTCTGATGGTTTCAGTGTTGTTTTTGATGCAGAAAAAATCCGATGATATTTCAGTCGCCAAGCAACATACAGTCGTAACGACGATCTATCCGCTCTACTTTATCACCAAAAAAATTGCCGGGGATGCGGTCGCGGTCAAGCGGCTGATCAAGCCCGGCAGTGAAATCCACTCTTTCTCCCCGACACCTGCAGAGATGGTGGCGCTCGACCGGTCGGATCTGTTGATCACGCTGGGAAAGGAGCTGGAGCCCTGGACAGAGAAGCTGTCTGCCGCGACGAATGTGCGGGTGCTCTCTCTGGAAGAGGGGCTCAATCTGATCGATGCGGACGAAGAGCATCACGCGGAACATCCGGGACATCATCACCACGACACCATCAATCCTCACGTCTGGCTTGATTTTGACAATGATATCAAGATGACGGAGCAGATCGCTACAGAGCTGGCCAGTCTCTATCCTGACAAAAGTGCCGTCTTTAAAAAGAATGCAGCCAAATTGCGCCGGGATTTTGAGAAGCTGGCAGAGGCATACAGTCAGGGCCTGAAGCAGTGTAACAAAAAAACGATTCTGGTCGGACATGATGCCTTCGCTTATCTGGAGAGAAACTATCACTTCACTTCGGAGAGTATCATGGGGATCTTCGCCCACTCCAGGCCCAATGCAGCCAAGATCGCAGCACTCTCGGAGATGATCAAGGAAAAGAATTTGCACTATCTCTTTACGGACCCCATCGAGTCCAGCAAGAGCGCTTCACAGCTGGCGGAGGATATGAATCTGACACTGGAGCCACTCTATACACTGGGCAATATACCCCTGGAGGATGAAAAGAGAGGCGAGGATATGATTACACTGCTCTATTTCGATCTGGATCAGCTTCGCAAGGGACTTGAATGCCGGTAATCCATGTCGAAGGGTTGAGCTATCGTATCGGCAAACAGGAGATCCTCAGTGATATCTCTTTCGATATCGAGCGGGGAGACTATGTCGCACTTCTGGGCCCCAATGGGGGAGGGAAGACGACACTGATCAAAATGCTCCTGAGACTGCTCACGCCCAGCAGTGGAAAGATAGAGATTTTCGGTACCGATATCAAGCGATTCAAATCCTGGCAGAAAGTGGGGTATGTCCCGCAAAATATCTCCCTCTTCGACAAAAATTTCCCCCTCAGTGTCTACGAAGCTGTCTCTTTGGGATTGGCGGCGAAAAAGAGCTGGTTCAGCAGGCTGGATGCAGAGGATCGCAAACAGATCGAAGCAGTGATCGAGACAGCATCGATCGGTGCGCTCAGGGAGAAGAATCTCTCCGATCTTTCAGGCGGACAGCGTCAACGGGTGATGATCGCCCGGGCGCTGGTCTCTGATCCGGAGATACTGATCCTCGATGAGCCGAGTACCGGTGTCGATGTCGCTTCGCAGCGCAAGTTTTATGACTTTCTCAAAAAACTCAACCGGGAGCAGAATCTGACAATTGTCTTCATCACCCATGATCTGGGTGTCATCGCCGATGATGTGACCCATGTCCTCTCCGTCAACCAAAAACTGCTCTTCTCCGGTACCGCCGAAGAGATGCTCAGCTGCGAAGCGGTCAGCGAAATCTACGGGACCAAAGCCCACGTGGTGCATCATCATTGCGGAGGCCATACGTGCTAGTATCTGCAGAAGGGGAGCGTCGCGATGTTTGAGATCTTCGACTATGAGTTCATGCAGCGTGCTTTTATCGTCGGTATTTCGCTCTCGCTTCTGACGGCGGTGCTGGGGAGCTTCATCGTTCTCAAGCGCTATGCGATGCTTCCGGATGCACTCTCGCATATCGCGCTGCTGGGTGTGGGTATCGGCCTTGTCACCCATACCTCACCGATCTATGTGCCGATCGTCGTGGCAGTGATCGCCGGTGCATCGATCGAGTATCTGCGCTACAAAAAACGGCTCTACTCTGATGCGATCCTCTCTATCTTTCTCTCCGGTGCTCTGGCGATGGCGATCGTCCTGATCAATCTCTCGGATGGTTTCAACGCCTCTCTTTTCTCTTACCTCTTCGGCTCCATTACGGCGGTGAGTGATGATGAGACGAAGATTACCGTCGGTTTCACGATCATTGCATTGCTGCTGCTGTGGGGCAGCTACCGCAAACTCCTCTTTGCCACACTGGACGAAGAGAGTGCACAGGCGAGCGGCATCCCCGTCTTCTGGCTCAATCTGATGCTGGTCATCCTCAGTGCCGTGACGGTGGCGCTGGCGATGCGTATCGTGGGGATACTGCTCATCGGGGCACTGATGGTTCTGCCGATCTCTACGGCGCTGCTCTACAGGGAGAATTTCGCCAGAACTGTTCTGATGGCGACGCTTTTTTCGCTGGCAAGTGTCGTTGCCGGATTGCTGAGTTCTTACTATCTGGGACTCTCTTCCGGAGCGACGATCGTCTTGATCGCCCTGGGGTTTTTTATCACTTCGCTGTTTTTGAACCTTTGATCAGGGAGGGGAATCAGATATGAGCAATGAGGTCAATGACTTTTCCCTGCCCGAAGAGATCTGGCATGCCGTGACGCACGGTGTGGGATTTTTTCTGGGCATTGCGGCACTGGTTCTACTGGTAGTATTCGCCTCCATAGACGGCGATGCGCTGGCTGTGACATCTGTCGCGATCTACGGTGCCACCCTGGTGATCATGTACGGCAGCTCGACACTCTATCACGCCTTCACCGAGACGGAACTCAAGCGCCTTTTTCAGAAGTTCGACCACAGCGCCATCTACTTCCTCATCGCGGGGACTTATACGCCTATTATGCTGCTTGTCGTGGGTGGAGCAGAGGGGTGGACTCTCTTTGGGATAGAGTGGGGGATCGCCCTGATAGGCATCGCACTCAAATTCCTCTACCCCGGACGATTCGAACTCTTCTCTCTGATCGCTTATCTGACGATGGGATGGCTGATCGTCTTCGTCTTCGACACCTTCAAACACAACATAGACCCAAAAGGTTTCTGGCTGATCGTCGCCGGCGGTATCGCTTATACGGGCGGGATTGTCTTCTATGTCAAGGATAATATCAACTATTTTCACACCGTCTGGCATCTCTTTGTGCTGGCAGGGTCGATTTTTCAGTTTTTTGCTATTTTGTTGTATGTGGTGTGATCT
>JAOZOG010000248.1 GCA_029933395.1 Sulfurovaceae bacterium
GAGTAGGGCTTGTCGCTGTACTCCTCGAAAGCTTCAAAGGTCTCTTTGAGGTTTTGGGTTTTGATGGTAGTCTGGTCGATGTATTGGGAGTTGATCTTTTTGAGGGTGATTTTCGCATCCAGGATGACGCCGGTGAGCCCCATTCCGCCACAGGTGGCTTTGAAGAGTTCAGGGGTACTCTCTTTGGAGCAGGTAGCGACTTCACCATTGGACAGCATTATGCTGAATTCCTTGACACATTCAGAGAAACACCCTTCGACGTGATGGTTTTTACCGTGTACATCTGAAGCGATGGCACCACCCACAGTGATGAGTTTCGTGCCGGGTGTCACCTTGAGGAACCAGCCCCTGGGAACGAAGGCTTCGAG
This sequence comes from Sulfurovaceae bacterium, assembly GCA_029933395.1. Taxonomy (GTDB): domain Bacteria; phylum Campylobacterota; class Campylobacteria; order Campylobacterales; family Sulfurovaceae; genus SZUA-451. Next base: position 369 of record JAOZOG010000248.1, read on the forward strand.
GATCTCGGAGAGCAGTACGCCTGCCTGGGTATGCAACAGTCCTTCCGACTCGTCAAAGCCCAGAAAGTAGTCTCTCGGCCTTACATCGATGATGTTGGGGCTCAGGGCGCTGTCGCCGTAACTTCTGCCGTTGCCATAGGGAATGAGTTCGCTGTGGCTATCGATGATCGCTTCGAGCTTCTTCGTGTCGGTGAGCTTGAAGCGCTTACATTGGATTTTGGGGTACATTCCCCAGGCACTGCAGGTCATAGGTTTTCCTCTTCTTTATGAATAAATACATATTTTTTGTCTAAAAAGTATTTAATGATATAGCCAATACTCAGCCCGATCACCGCACCGATGTATTTGGCATTGGGGTTGGGTATCAGGTAGTAGAAGGTCATCTCCGTTCCCCAGAAGATGATCGTAGTGAAGACACCCATCAGTGAGTAGAGGGCAAACTTCTTTGCATCATCTTTTTTGTCTTTGGGAGTATGGTAAAAGATCCACTTCTTGTCCAGAATATATTTGGCAACCAGGCCCGCCAGTGTGCCGGCAAACATCGCCAGATAGAGTGAACCCATCCCTGAATATGCCAGAAAGCTGAACCACTGAAAGAGCAGGTTGACCAGTGTGGAGATGCCGGCAAAGAGGGCATATCTCAGAGCGAGCCCCATCAGTAGAGTATCCAGACGAAGGTAATGATCCAGCCCGATATCGTGACCTGCATAAAGCGGTCCTTGAGCACGATTTTTGTAGGAGAACCGCTGTCGAGGTGGACAAAAGCGATCTGCAGGTAGCGCAGTATGCCCAGGATGACGAAGAGGGCTGTCAGATAGAGATAGTGGGTATGGAACTTCTCTGTGATATCGGGAGAGGTGGTATAGATGGTATAGGCGACAATGACGACAGAGGCCATAATCGCCATCGCCGTATCGAGAAACTGGAGGTTATAGCCGTCGATGACTTTGCGCATTTTTTTGCCTGTCTCCAGATAGATAAGCACATCATCCCTGCGTTTGGCCAGAGCCATAAAGAGTGCCAGCAAAAAGGTCATCACGACGATCCATTGAGAGAGGACGATACCAGTAGCAGCCGATCCGACGAAGAGACGCAGGACAAAACCTGCAGCAATGATCGTAATGTCGAGGATAGCGATATGCTTTAGGCGCAGGGAGTAGGCGATATTCATAATGACGTAGGCAGCCAGAATACCGGCAGCCTCGAGGGAGACTGATGCCATCAGTGCGAAGCCCGCTAGGAAGAGTATGGCCATAATGCCGAGAGCCTGCTGTTTGGAGATCACTCCTGATGCCAGCGGCCGGTTTTTTTTCTCAGGATGCTGTCTATCCGCTTCGATGTCGTGATAGTCGTTGAGAATATAGACGGCACTGGCAGTCAGAGAGAAGGCGATAAAGGCGAGGAGTGCCTGGGTGAGCAGGTGGATATCGGTGATCTTGAGGGCGAAAAAGAGGGGGAGAAGGATAAAGATGTTTTTGATGTATTGGTGGGGGCGCATCAGTTGGAGGATAATCGATAATTTCAAAGACTCCCCCTCTTTTTTAGTTTGTATTATATATAAAATAGCCTTTATTGATATTGGATGATCTCTCTATCGTCGAAAAGTGTAAGATTGCAAAATGATATATTATTTCTCTTTTTACTATAGAGTCGCTATAGTTTTACAAAAAAGGACCAAAAATGATTGTAGGGATAGAGGGAATTGTAGAGCGAAAAGATCCGACTTATCTTCACCTCAATGTTCATGGACTGATCTATGAGGTGCATATCTCCATCAATACCTCTAATCTGATTCAGGAAAAGTCTGCCAAACTCTATACGACTCAGATCATTCGGGAGGATGCACAGCTTCTGTATGGATTTGCGAAACGTGACGAGAAGAAGATGTTTGATACGTTGATCAAAATCAATGGGGTGGGACCCAAAGTGGCACTGGCGATCTGCTCGACATTCTCTCCGGAGACCTTCGCCAAAGTGGTATCGAGCAAAGATGTAGGGATGCTCAAACGGGTACCCGGTATCGGTCCCAAAAGTGCCAGTCGTATTCTAGTAGAATTAGCGGATTTCATTGTCGATGGCCAGGAAGATTCTGTCTCTACGGCAATGACGGAGGCGGTGATGGCGCTGGAGAGTCTGGGTTTCAAAAAAGAGCACATCCAAAAAGCACTCGGTGGCTGCACCGGCGATACGGGTACATTGGTCAAAGAGGGGCTGAAAAAACTTCAGAGACTGTAAGGGCAACGGCTTACGATCGGGGCATCGAATTTATTCGATGTTACGCGAATGAATTCGCGTCCCCATACCATCAAATTCAGGAAATCCTCAGCAAAAATACAAAAAATTCTTCACTCTTCACTCTTCACTCTCATTTGGTACATCAGTATCGAAGCCGCAATCGCAACATTGAAACTTTTGATCTCCGGTTCCATTTCAATTTTGACTGTTTCGTCACAGAGATCGAGGATTTCCCGGCTGAGTCCTTTTTGTTCATGACCCATCAGTAATACCCATTTCTCCGCCACTCTGATCTTCGAAAGAGGAGTGGCTTCCGGTGTCACTTCGGCGGCATAGATGCGGTAGCCTCTTGATTTGAGAGTTGAGAGTGCAGCAAAGATATCTTCGTAGATATGCAAGTCGAGCTTGCTGATGTGTCCCATCGAGACGCGCAGTGCACGCCGTCCGTAGGGATGGGGGCCGTGGGTAGGTGCGACAAGGGATCGGATACCCAGTGCAGCGGCACTTCGGGCAATGGCTCCGACATTTTCTGTCTTGGAGAGTTCATCGAGCATAATGATCTGATCTCCCAGTTCCTCGAGTTGCTTCTGGGGTGGGCGAATACCGTGCATCATGACATTATGATGGATACGATGGCCGATGATGGTTTCTATGACAGCTTTGGGGGCGACATAGAG